>CAZAVT010000112.1:0-6063 GCA_964488395.1 uncultured Burkholderiaceae bacterium
ACAGCAACAGCGTCGAGCCCAGCGGGATCGACCATTGCCGGTCACGCACGCGGATCGCGAAGTCGCCGGGCAGCCTGCCCCAGCCAAATCGGGCAAGCAGGCGTGACAGACCTGAAAAGAGCACCAAGGCCAGCACGGTGGTGATGAGCCACTTGATCATGGTTCGGCCATGGTACTCCCTGGGGCAATGGGCCCCGGACCGGCGTACGCTCTCCGGGGCTCAGGCGGGCCTGCTCCCGTATGGGCGGTGCCAGCGGGCGAGCGGGCAGTGAACGCGATCGTGCCACCGCCCGGCGACGGGTCTGGCAGCCGTGGGGTACCCCGTTGGGCGACAGCTGTCCGGGCCCGGCTCGATGCCAGTGGACCCGTGGTTCGAGGCATGCTTTGGCTGATCGCAGCGGGGGTCGTGTTGACCTTGCTCAATGCAACCCTGCGCCTGAGCACGCAGAGCGTCGACCCCTTGCAGACGCTGTTCGTGCGCTACACGGCGGGTACCCTAGTCATGTTGCCGATTGCCTTGCGAAGTGGCTTGGGCGATTGGGAGCCGAGGCGGATCGGTGGCCACTTCCTGCGCGGTGGGGTCCACACCCTGGGCCTCATGATGTGGTTCAGCGCCCTGCCGCATGTGTTGCTCGCCGATGTCACGGCGATCGGCTTTACCGGGCCGATCTTCCTGATGCTCGGCGCTGCTTTCTTCCTTCGCGAGAAGATGGTCCTTGCGCGCTGGATCGCCGCGGGGATCGGCTTTGCCGGGGTCTTGATCGTGGTCGGGCCGGGCTTTTCGGGAAGTGGTGGCTATTACCTGTTGATGATGCTCGCGACCTCCCCGGTCTTTGCGGCGTCGCTGCTCCTCACCAAGCGGATGGCGCGTGCCGACAGCCCCACGCAGCTCGTCTTCTGGCAATCGATCGCGATCTCGGTCTGCGCAGCTCCGGCAGCGCTCGTCATGTGGCAGCCGATGTCGACGGGGCACTGGCTCCTCTTCGGCCTGACGGGTCTGATGGGCAGCATCGGGCACTACTGCATGACTCGCTCGTTTCACCGTGTCGACATCTCTGCCACTCAGTCGGCGCGCTACCTCGACCTGTTATGGGCCTCTCTCTTTGGCCTGATCTTCTTCGGCGACTGGCCAACGGCCACGACCTTTCTCGGCGGTGCGGTGATTCTGGCTGCCACGCTCTGGATTGCGCAACGCGAGGCTCGCTCGCCGCCCGATCGCTGAGCCTTGCGGGTACCCAGGCCTTAGCTGCAGGAGATGTCGCTGGTTTCCAGGGCTGCGCGCCGATCGCGGTGAGCAAACCCCAGCGCCTCATCGCGCAGGCCGCGTCCGAAGGCGATGGCCTTGAAGAGCTCGCCCATTTCCGCCTCCGAAACCAGCACCTGCACCGCATGGTTTTGCCGTGCTGCGCTCACCGGGTCCTCGCTTGCCGAGGCGCTCATCGACTCGATCAGGCCGCAGTTCAGCAGCAAATTGGCCTGGGAGGTGTAGCCCAGCAGATCCAGGCCCAGGGCCTGCCCCGTTTGCGCGAGCAGGCTGAAGTCGACATGCGCCGTCAGGTCGCACAGTCCAGGCTGCCAAAACGGGTCGCTGTGTGAGCGATGGCGGTAGTGACTGATCAGTGTTCCGGTGCGGCGTTGGGGGTGATAGTACTCGCGGCAGGGAAAGCCGTAGTCGATCAGCAGGATCGCACCGTGTGCGAGCCGCTCGCCCACCGAGGCGAGCCAGGCCGCGCCTCGCTCGCCGAGCTCGGACCGATAGCCTGGCGCAAAGGCCTCACGCGGCCAGCCGCTTGCCGCCAGGCGAGCCAGGACTGCACGCTCGAACGCGGGCGCAGCCGGGCGTCGGCGCCAGCCAAGGACTCGCCTGCTTTGGCCGGCGCCGCATTCGGCAACGCCCTGATCGGTGATCTCGAAGAGCTTGACCGGCATGGCGTCGAGCAGCTCGTTGGCCAGCACCACGCCGTCGATCCGATCCGGCAGGCTGTCGAGCCATTCGATCCTTGAGTGGAGCCTTGCCGGCAGTGAACGCTCGAGGTGGGCGCGCTGGCGCTCGCGCAAGTCGGGCGAGAGCTCGATGATGCGGTAGCGCAGATCCTGGATCCCGGCGGCTGCGAGCGTGCTCACGAGCTGTCGCGCCAGTTCGCCGCTGCCGGCGCCGAATTCCCAGATGACGGCCGGGCATTGCCCGAACCACTGCACGATCTGGGTTGCGAGGCATTGTCCGAAGAGGGCAGACAGCTCGGGCGCGGTGACGAAATCGCCCGCTCGTCCAAACCGTCGCTGGCCCGCGACGTAATAGCCGAGCGCGGGCTCGTAAAGCACACACTCCATGTATTGATCGAACGCGAGAAAGCCACCACTCTGGGCGATCTTCGCGCCCAGCCGCTCGGTGAGGGCTTCTGACAGGGCGCGTTCGTCGTCGGACGGTGCGGGCAAGTCGGTCGTCATGGCGCTCGGCGAGTGGGAGAACGGCTCGAGGTCGTTCCCGAGGGTTGGGGGTTGTGCTCGTACGCCCGGCCGTTGGGCGAAGCGAGATTGTGTCGGATTTACCGGGCGATCGGGCACCGAACCCAGAGAAGTGTCGTGACGGAGAGCCAAAGCCAGAGACTCGGGCGACGGTCGGCAAATGATTTACACTCGCTTCCGATTGCTTGAGCTGACGCTGTCCTCGTCGAGCGATCAAGCGACTGACCTTTGGACCCTTGAGGCATCGCGCATTCCGCAGTGCCACTTCCGACCGGATCCCATGCCTGCCCCATCGCCAGTTGTGCTTGTCACGGGTGCTGCCCGCCGGATCGGCGCGGCGATCGCCCGTCACCTGCACGCCTGCGGCTATCAGGTGGTCTTGCACTATCGTCATTCGCAGCGCGAGGCCGAGGCGCTGGCGAGCCAGTTCAGTGCGGCACGGTCGGGCTCGGCTTGCGCGCTCGCAGCCGATCTCGCTGAGCCGTCGCAATGTGCGCGGCTTGTCGCTCAGGCCGCAGGATGGCAGGGTCGACTCGACGCCGTCGTGAACAATGCGTCGAGTTTTTTCCGCACGCCGCTCGCCGAGGTCGAGGAGCGCGACTGGACCCAGCTGATCGACGGCAATCTCAAGGCGGCCTTTTTCGTGAGTCAGCATGCGGCCCCCTGGTTGCAGTCAAGTGGTGGCGCGATCGTCAACCTCTGTGATGTCCATACCGAGCGCCCCCTGCCGGGCTTCTCGGTCTACACCGCAGCCAAGGCCGGCATGGTTTCGCTAACCCGTTCGCTCGCCCTGGAGCTCGCTCCGCGGGTGAGGGTGAACGCCGTATCGCCTGGTTCGCTCACCTGGCCTGAGGATGACACCTTCTCGGCGACCGAGCGAGCTGCGGCCGAGGCGGCCATTCCGCTCAAGCGGATCGGTCGCGGGGAGGACATCGCCAGGGCTGTTCATTTTCTGCTTGCCGGTAACGACTACATCACCGGGCATGTGCTCCATGTCGACGGTGGCGCAAGCCTCGTCAGTCATTGAGCCAACCGCCACCGGGCATCCTGAACTGACACGCGACCGATGAGCCAGCCCCTGGATCAGCCGATCAGCCAGACCCTCTCAGACTGCTATCGTCTGCGCGTGCATGGTATCGAGGTCGAATGCTTTCTGGGCGTTTATGCCCACGAGCAGGTGAAGTGCCGTGCGATCCAGATCGAGGTCGACTTGTATGTGCCGGTCAACGCCTCGGCCGCCCTCGACGATGATCTCGCGGGCACCGTCAATTACGAGCAGGTGGTTGAAGCGGTCGAACGCTTGGTGGCGGGGCGTCGGTTTCGCCTGGTCGAGGCCCTCTGTTCACTCCTCGCTGACGACCTTTCGAGGCTGCCTGGCTTGCGCGCGTTGCGGGTGGAAGTGACCAAGCCGCAGCCGATGCCCAGGGCACGGGCGGTGAGCGTCGAGCGCTGGAGGATGCTCGGGTGAACGCCCCGCCACGCTCGCTCACACGCGAACAGAAGCTTGCCCGCGAACGCAACAAGCTGCACAAGCGGTTGTTGCGCCTGACCGGACAGGCTATCCAGGATTTCGAGATGATCAGACCCGGCGACCGGGTGATGGTGTGTCTGTCTGGCGGCAAGGACAGCTATGGCCTGCTGGACCTGCTGATCACCTTGCGCGAACGCGCGCCGGTGGATTTTGAGATCATCGCGGTCAACCTCGACCAGAAGCAGCCTGGGTTTCCAGCGGACGTCCTGCCCGACTATCTGCGCGCGCGGGGCGTTCCCTTTCATATCGAGACCCAGGATACCTACTCGATCGTGACCCGCGTGATTCCCGAGGGCCGCACGATGTGTTCGCTGTGCTCGCGGTTGCGGCGGGGCATCCTCTATCGGGTTGCCGACGAACTGGGTGCGACCCGGATCGCGCTGGGGCACCACCGGGATGACCTTTTGGCCACCTTCTTCCTGAACCTCTTCTACGGGGGCAAGCTGAAGGCCATGGCGCCCAAGCTCGTGTCCGATGACGGGCGGCATGTCGTGATCCGGCCGCTCGCCTATGTCAGGGAAGCCGATCTGGTCGATTATGCGGCCTGGCGCGCCTTTCCCATCATTCCCTGCAATCTCTGCGGCTCCCAGGACAACCTGAAGCGGCGTGAGGCCGCGGCGATGCTTTCGGACTGGGAAAAGCGTTATCCCGGGCGGGTCGAGAACATTTTCTCGGCGCTCGCCTCGGTCGCGCCTTCTCACCTGATGGACCGCCAACTGTTCGATTTCCAGGGCTTGCGAGCCACGGGCGCGCCCGATCCCGAGGGAGATATCGGTTTCGACGTCGACCACGAGCTCGAGGCAGCGATCGGGCGGGTGGCCGATCGGGCGAACCGGCCAGCCCAGGATGGGTTCTCCGTGATCCCGCTCGAGCGCGCGCAGGACTCGGAGCGCTCCGCCATGACCGATTGGCCGCCGCGATGAGGTTGCTGCGCCTGGCCCGCATCGTCTTCGTCGCCTGGCGCTTCGGGCTCGACGAGATCGCGGCGAGCGGCGCGGCTGCGACCCTGGGGTCGCGATGGATGCTGCGGGTGGCGCGTCTCTTGCGGTTGGGGCGCCAGCTCGATGCGCCACGCGGCGAGCGGCTGCGGCTCGCGCTCGAGTCCCTGGGGCCGATCTTCGTCAAGTTCGGGCAGGTGCTATCGACCCGTCGAGACTTGTTGCCCGCCGATCTTGCCGACGAACTCGCGCATCTGCAGGATCGGGTGGCGCCCTTTCCCGGCGACATTGCAGTGCGCGAGATCGAGGCCGGGTTGGGTCAACCCATCGACCGACTGTTTCTCGACTTCGATCGCACGCCCATCGCCTCCGCCTCGATCGCCCAGGTGCATTTTGCCCACCTGCCTGATGGCAAGCCCGTCGCGGTCAAGGTCCTTCGACCCGGGATGGCACCGGTGATCGATCGGGATCTCGCGCTGCTTCGCACGGTCGGGCAGTTACTGGTGCGGATCTCGGCCGACGCGAGGCGGCTGCGTCCTCTCGAGGTCATTGACGAATTTGACACTTATCTTCATGACGAACTCGATCTGGTGCGGGAAGCGGCTAACGCTGCGCAGCTGCGACGCAATTTCGCGGGCGGGCAGTTGCTGCGGATCCCTGAGGTTCACTGGGATTGGTGTGCGACCAATGTCTTCACCATGGAGCGCATGCACGGCATACCGATCGGGCAGATCGAGCGCATGCGCGAGGCGGGCATCGACCTGAAGAAACTCTCCCGCGATGGCGTCGAGATTTTTTTCACCCAGGTGTTTCGGCATGGCTTTTTTCACGCCGACATGCATCCCGGCAACATCCTCGTGGGCGCCGCGGGCGAGGACTTCAATCGTTACATCGCGCTCGACTTCGGCATCGTCGGGACGCTCTCGGAATTCGACAAGAACTATCTTGCCCAGAATTTTCTCGCCTTCTTCCAGCGCGACTATCGCCGCGTGGCTGAGCTGCATGTCGAGTCGGGCTGGGTGCCCGCGACGACCCGTGTCGAGTCGCTCGAGGGTGCCGTGAGGGCCTGTTGCGAGCCGTTCTTCGACCGGCCCTTGCGCGAGATCTCGCTGGGTCTTGTGCTGCTGC
>CAZAVT010000112.1:6073-10202 GCA_964488395.1 uncultured Burkholderiaceae bacterium
TCGCCGCTTCAATGTCGAGATCCAGCCGCAGCTGGTGCTGCTGCAAAAGACGCTCCTGAACATCGAGGGGTTGGGGCGCCAGCTCGACCCCGATCTGGATCTTTGGGTCACCGCCAAACCCATTCTCGAGCGCTGGATGGGTGAGCAGGTCGGCTGGCAGGGGCTGCTTGCCCGTTTAAAGACCGAGGCGCGGCAGTGGTCGGCGCTCCTGCCGCAGCTGCCTCGACTGGCGCACGCCGCACTGGTGGAGCAGGCCCGCCCGGGCGAGCGGCTCGCGCTTGCCCGTCGGCTCGAGGCCGTTGCCGCCGGCCAAACCCGGCTGCGCCGCAGGTTGCGGCTACTCGTGCTCCTGGTGGCCACGCTGGCGGCTCTGCAGCTCGTTGGGCTGATCACCGGCCTTCCAGTACGGTGATTCGGCTCGCCGATCCGAGCGACCCTACAATCCGCCGATTCACCAATCAATCCGGGGGTTTCAGGCGATGCTGCTCACCCTAGTCACCGTCTATCTGGCCGTTTCGATCGCGATCGGCCTCGTGGCCGCGCGCCGGGTGCAGACGGCATCCGACTACATCACTGCGGGCCGCAACCTGTCGATGCCGGTCGTGATGGCGATGGTGTTTGCCACCTGGTTCGGTGCAGAGACCGTGCTCGGCATCTCGGCAACCTTCCTCCAGGAAGGGTTTCGCGGCTTGATCTCCGACCCGCTTGGCGCCTCGCTTTGCCTCGTGCTGTTTGGCCTGATCTTTGCCCTGCCGCTCTACCGGATGAAGCTGATGACGCTGGGCGATTTTTTCAGGCGTCGCTACGACCGCCGGATCGAGCTGGTGGTGTCGATCTGTATCGTCGTGTCCTATCTGGGCTGGGTCTCGGCGCAGGTCACGGCGCTCGGTCTGGTCTTCAACGTCCTTTCCCAGGACGTGATCTCGATGAATGCGGGGATGATGATCGGCGCCGGCGTGGTTCTGGCCTACACGATCCTCGGCGGCATGTGGTCGGTGGCGGTCACGACCTTCGTGCAGATGATCGTCATTGTGGTCGGGCTGCTGATCGTGGCTGGGATCGCGGGCGACATGGCAGGCGGCATCCCTGCCGTCATCGCGAAGGCCTCGGCCGAGGGCAAGTTCGAGTTTCTCCCGACGCTCGATCCCATCGACATGCTGGGCTGGGCAGCGGCGCTTGTGACCATGGCGCTGGGTTCGATCCCACAGCAGGACGTTTTCCAGCGGGTCAACTCATCGCGTAGCGAATCGGTCGCGGTCTGGGCCACTACGCTGGGGGGCCTGTCCTATTTCTTCTTCGCAGCGATTCCGCTGTTTCTCGCCTTCTCAGCGAGCATGATCGATCCTGAGATGACCCAGCGGCTGATGGCTGAGGATTCTCAGCTGGTCCTGCCCACCTTGGTGGTCACCCACATGCCCTTCTTTGTCCAGGTTGTCTTTTTCGGGGCCTTGCTGTCGGTCATCATGAGCACGGCCTCAGGGACGCTGCTGGCGCCTTCGGTAACTTTTGCCGAGAATGTGCTGCGTGGCTTCATCCCGCACATGACGGACCGGCAATTGCTGCTCAGTACCCGACTGACGGTCTTCGTGTTTACGCTGATGGTAACCGTCTATGCCGTTCTGACTGAGGCGAGCATCCACACCATGGTTGAGCACGCCTACCGCATCACGCTGGCAGGCGCCTTCGTGCCGCTCACCGCAGGATTGTTCTGGCGTCGGGCAAGCAATCTCGGCGCGGTGCTTTCGGTTTTTTTCGGGCTCGCAACCTGGCTCCTGCTTGAGCTCTCAGTCGATGAAGAACTGCTGATCGTGCAGCCTCAATTGATCGGATTTGTGTTCAGTCTCGTCGGTATGATCGTGGGATCGCTTCTGCAGCCCAATCCCCACGCCGATCAGCCGCACGGTATGCCCGCGCATCACCCAAGGCATCGGGCGTAGGCCGAGAGTGGGCATTGAGCGATGTGAAGCTCTAGGGAGAGCGATCGAGCACCTCGGCTCGGGCGCGGCCCGTCGAGGCCTCAGCGTCTGGCTGAGGTCTGCCCGCCCGACAGGCGCACAAAGTCGCTCTGGTAGCCGCGGATCAGTTTGAGCATGTGCTCGCGCTGAGCGGGCGTGGCGGTGTTGATCATCATGGCGGTCAGCCGGTCATTGCTCGCGTTGCTGACCGCGATTCGCGCCCGTCGCTCGGGGTCGCGGCTTTCGAACAGTCCCCGCAAATAGTCCCGTGCCCACTGTTCGGCGAGTGTCTGATTGGGCTTTTCGGCTTCGATCCGGCGAAGCAGCGTCACAAAATCCCGGCCCCTCATTAGCCGCTCGTCGATCCAGGTGTTTTCGTCGGACGGAAAACGTTCGGCCAGCGCGCGGATTTCCGCGCGCTGGGCGGGGTCGAGGCGGCCGAACAGCGTCTCCATCCGGTCTGCCCAGCGCTTGGCCCGGGCCTCGGTGCGCGCGATCAGGTCCGCGGGCGCATAGTCGGTGCGCAACTCTCCTGCCTCCCGATCGAGCCGACGCGCGAGCCTGTCGATTTGAGTGGGCTGCAACGTCAGGGCGAGCTCGGCGAGCCCGCCCGCCAGTCGATCGGCGATGGGTTCCCAGAACGCGAGCAGGTCTTCCCGCCAGAGCACGACTTGATCGGGCGCAAGGGGCTGCGCGAGATGAACGGTTGCCTGTTCGAGCTTGGCCGCGTAGCGGGGCAGCTGGGTCTTACGATGCCAGTCATGCAGCTCGTCGACGCGGCGCGAGACTTGGCCGCGCTGCGTGTCGTTGAGCGGGATGTAGCGTTCGATGCGCCACATCATGTACCAGGGCAGCATCTCGTAACCGAACCGGGTCATCGTGCAGGCTGAGAGCGTGACGACCGTACTGATCACCGCCAACCAGATCCCCCAGCGACGCATGCTAATCTGTTCTCCCAGATTGGGCCCATTTCCTGGCCCTGCTTCTAAGCTCTGCTTCCAAGCCCCGCTTCCCGTCTCGATTTCGAAGAATATATGAACATCGTAATCCTGGCTGCCGGGATGGGCCGGCGCATGCGTTCAGACTTGCCCAAGGTCCTCCATCGGCTGGCTGGTCGTCCGCTTCTGGCCCATGTGATCGATCGCGCCCGGTGCCTGTCGGACCAGGCGCGGATCATTGTCGTCTATGGCCATGGGGGCGAGCTTGTTCCGACCACGATCGCCGACCCTGCGCTCTTGTGGGCGCTGCAGTCTCCACAACGCGGTACGGGCCATGCGGTGATGCAGACAGTGGAGCACCTGGATGACCGCTTGCCGACTCTCGTGCTTTACGGGGATGTGCCCCTCATCGAGCCGCACACCCTCAAGCGCCTTATGGGCGCGGCAGGCCCCGACGGCCTGGCGGTCCTCACGGTCGAGCTGTCCGACCCGAGCGGCTATGGCCGCATCGTCCGTGACGCCGGGGGTCGCATTACGCGCATCGTCGAACAACGCGACGCGGACGAGCGCGAGCGCGCGATCGCCGAGGTCAACACGGGCATCATGGTCGCTCCCACCGTCGCGCTCAAGCGTTGGCTCAGCCAGCTCTCGGATGACAACGCCCAGCGCGAGTACTACCTGACCGATGTGGTTGCGGCGGCGGTCGCCGAGGGCCATGCAGTGCTGAGCGCCCAGCCGGATCACGCCTGGGAGACCCTGGGGGTTAACAGTCGTGGCCAGCTCGCTCACCTCGAGCGCTTGTACCAGCGGCACCTCGCCGAGCAGCTCCTTGAAGACGGTGTGGCGCTCGCCGATCCGTCACGGATCGACATTCGCGGCCAGCTCAGCTGCGGGCGCGATGTGACGATCGACATCAACTGCATTTTCGAGGGCGTCGTTCAGGTGGGCGACGGTGTCTCGATTGGTGCGCACTGTGTGATTCGCGATGCGGTCATCGCTGCGGGGGCCCAGATCCTGCCGTTCACCCATGTCGATGGCGCAAGGATCGGCGAGGCGGCGCGGATCGGGCCTTACGCACGGCTGCGCCCCGGTACGGTGCTGGGGTCCCATACGCACGTCGGTAACTTCGTCGAGACGAAAAACACCCAGATGGCCGAGGGTTCCAAGGCCAATCATCTGGCCTACGTCGGCGACGCCGAGATCGGTGCTCGAGTCAATATCGGCGCCGGGACGATC
>CAZAVT010000113.1:0-504 GCA_964488395.1 uncultured Burkholderiaceae bacterium
AAACCGTGCCGGACTGGGCTGAATACTTGTCGTCGATCGAAACGGAGCGCAGTGGCAATTCGACCGGGCTGTTCATCGCGGATCCTCCCTGAAGGCATTATGCGCTGCAGAGCAACGGTCAGATACGATCGCCACGCGAGGCCGGGGACTTCATCAACCGCAAGCTCGGCCCTGACGGGCGCTCAGGACATCGATCAATCCGCAAGCGAGCCACCCAGACGATACAGGCCCTCGCGCAGCCGTGCGTAAGCCAACTCGGCGATCGCCTCAGGCGCGCGCACTCCCAGCTCGATGTGGCGACGCTGGCCGTTTTCGCCGACCGAGGGCAGGCTGAACACCTTGACGCCCTCGAACTCGGCCTCGATCGCCTCCATCAGCGGAGTCACGGTCGATTCGGCGAGCTCATAGACCAGGCAGGAGCGCTCGATCCTGCGATCCATGTGGTGCAGGTGCGCAAACTGACTGTCGAGCACCCACTCGATCATCGGCCAGGCCATCACCGGA
>CAZAVT010000113.1:514-10084 GCA_964488395.1 uncultured Burkholderiaceae bacterium
GGATTGCAAACCCGGGAATGCGGTTGTAGGGGTTCGGGATGATCGCCGAGCCGACGGGAAACTCACCCATCTTGAGGCGCTGGAGGTTTTCCGGCGCGTTCGGATCGACCGGTGCCTTGCCCTGCGCCGCCATCTCGGCCGTACGCTGCGCGATCAGCTCGCGGGCCTCGGGATGAAGCTCGAGCTCGACCCCGAGCGCCTGAGCGGCGGCCTGACGGGTATGGTCATCCGGGGTCGCACCGATGCCCCCACACGAAAAGACCGTATCAACACCTGCAAAACTCTCGGCCAGTGCCCGGACCAGGCGCGGCCGTTCGTCGCCGAGATAACGAACCCAGGCAAGACCCAGACCGCGCGCCGATAGAAGTTCGACAACCTTGCCGAAATGCTTGTCCTGCCGCTTGCCGGACAGGATCTCGTCGCCGATGATGATCAGACCGAAATTCAAGACGGGCTCCCTTCTGCTAGGACTGGGCCATCAGGCCCGGCCCACCATCCGCAACAACGCAAGCCATTGCTGAGACCACCAGCCCGACCCATAGTCACGACCCTCGACCTGATCGCGGATTCCGGTCGGGACAAACCCCAGACGGCGGTCGACGGTGCGAAACATCCAATCCCAGACTGGAAACAACACCGCGAAGTTGCAGCCGCGTGCCGGGCCATCGTGGCCATGATCGACGGCATGATGAAGCCGATGAAAGCTCGGACTCACCAGCAGACGTTCGCCGACCGAACCGAAATGCCAGCGCAGATTGGCATGCTGCAAGCTTTGGAGCACCCTTGACAGCACCACCAGACCGATGAAATGGCCCGGCGGAACACCGATCCCGAGTGCCAAAAGCGCCAGCAGGCCATCGCGGATGAAGTCGTCGAGCAGGTGATTGCGATCATCGGTCCAGAAGGTCATCTGGCGCTGGCTGTGGTGCAGCGAGTGCAGCGCCCACCACCACGACCAACGATGCTGAAAACGATGCAGCCAGTAATCGGCAAAATCGAGCACGATCAGATAGATAAAGAAGCTCACCCAGGGCACATCGGTCACACCGGGCCACGCCTGATCAATCTGGATGCGGGACAGCCCCATCATCCGCAGTTGTCCCTCGACCAGATCCATAAACGGGGTCAAGAGGGCGAACAGCAGGAGGGGGAGCACGCCGAGCCGGTTCAAGCCGGTATAGAGCACATCGACGCGCCACTCGGTGCGACCGCCGACGGGCTCGGCAGGCCAGCGGCGCTCAGCCCAACCAAGCACCAGGGCGAGAAGCGCGATCTCAATCGCACCGATCACGACCCATTCGAGTCCATCGAAGGCCGCTTCGGAAAAGTGACTGAGGCCAAGCTCGAAAAGCAAGGGCTGCACCAGCGCCTCATGGAGCGTTTGCTGGATCCAGCCAATCCCGTGATCAATCCAATCGAACATAACGATCAAAGCCTGTAATCGGGATGTTGATCAAGCGTCGCAAAGCACAGGCCCTTACGCTTGAGGCCCTCGATCAGGGGGTCGAGCATCGGCGCGAAGGGATCCTTGCGAGACCAGATGCCCAGGTGCGCCATCAGGATGTCGCCGCTGCGAATCCGGGCCAGTGCCTGGGCGAGCAGGCGATCGTTTGGAAACTTGTCCGACGGGAGCTCGTCGCCCAGAAACCCTGCATCGGCCCAGTGCACATGTTTGTATCCGCATTGCTCGGCGGCCTGCAGGGTTGCAGCGGGCGCCTTGCCGCCGGGGGCGCGCCACCACGGATCCATTGATCGACCCGTGAGCTCGCGCAGCCGAGCTTCGACTCGCCGCAATTCGCCGCAGAGCTGCTCACGCTGCCAGAGCTGATCGCGGCCGCCCGCCGCCCCGAACTGCGGCTTGGCAACAAAGGCGCCGCCTGCCGCCTGCTCTGGCCGCGCCGCACGGAAGTACACGTGGTCGAAGGTGTGGTTGCCGAACCGGTGACCTTCGCCGGCGCGCGCGCGCCAGTAGGCGGCCCAACTCGGATCGAGCGAGTGATCACCTCGCGGCGTGAGCTCATTGGCGAGGAAGAAGGTCGCTCGCACCCGATGGCGACGCAGGATTTCGGCGATGCGCTCGGCCTCGCTCATGTTTCCGGTGTCCAGGGTGAGGTAGACCTGGCCCTTGCAGGCCGGCTCGACCGGCGACGACGCCTGCGCCGTCCGATCCGGGGTGGTCACGGCCGCAGCCAAAAGAAGCACCCCCGCCAGCCACGCGGGCGCCATCGGACGGGCAAGCGCGGGGCGGCTACTCGACATCAGATCAGCGGCGAGCGCTTGCGGAAGTAGATGCCATGGGGCGATCGGCCCACCGCAATGGTGCTCACAATCTTGCGCTCAGCCAGATCGATCACCGCCACCTGGCGTGAGAAGCGCTGGGTCACCCACATGAAGCGTCGGTCTTCGGTGACTTCCATACAATCCGGGCCCCCGCTGACCGGGATCGAATAAAGCACCTTCATGGTCTGCATGTCGACGAGACTGACCGTGTTGGCGATACGGTTGGTAATGAACAAGTGTCGTCCGTCGCCCAGTCCACGCATGTTATGAGCGCCCTTGCCGGTCACGATGCGGTGGACACTCGCGCGCTTTCTCCAGTCGATCACGTCAATGTAGTCCTCGCCCATCACGCCCACCATGAGCAGGCGATCGTCAGGCGTGACCACGATACCCGCGGGCTGTTTGCCGGTGCCGAGCTTCCAGACCGTCTCGAGCTTCGCAAGATCGATCGCGGCAATCTCGTTGCTATCCTGGAGGGTGACAAACACCATACTGCTGTCAGCGTTGTACCAGAGATGGCTGGGCGCCTTGGGCAGCGACAGGCGGCGCGCCACGCGCAACTCACCCGCCTCATAGCGGTAGATGTCGACCCGGTTGAGCCGCAAAGCGGCCGCCACGAACCAGCGGTTGTCAGGGGAAAAGCCGATCTGGTAAGGGTCATCGATCGACGCGATCCGGCGCTGCACGGCACCGGTCGCCGGATCGAGATAGTGCAGATCGTCGCTCATGGCGTTGGCGACAATCAGCGTCCGCTGGTCGGGCTTCGGGTAGAGGTGATGCGGCTCTTTTCCGACCGTGACCCGACCGATTTCTCGGCGTGCTTCCTGGTCAATCAGAGATACGCTCTCGTCGCGGGAATTGAGCACAAACACGAGCTCACGACCACCTGTCGAGGCCGGCGCATTGGCCTGGGCAACTGTCCCGGCCAGACCACCCGCCGCGAGGACCAGACCCGCACCGAGGGAACGACGTCGAGCATCCATGTTCAAGCCAGCCTCCTGACGGCAACCAACGACCGCAACGACGGCGCGATTATCGCCTAAAAGGCTAAACTCCCTGCCATGTTTGACGTCCTGGAAGTGACCCTGCCAGTGTTCGCACTGGTCTTCTGCGGCTACCTTGCCTCGGCTCGGTCGCTCCTGCCTGAGCGTGCCGTCGAGGGAATCAACGCTTTTGTCTTCTGGTTTGCCCTGCCGGCCATGCTGTTTCGGGTGGTGGGCCTGAGACCGCTCGCCGAGCTCCTTGACCTCAAGTTTGCGGTGGGTTTTCTGCTCACTGGCTTTCTGGTGTTCGGACTCACCTGGGCACTCGCCCGCAGCGGTCACCTCGCCGGCACGCGGCGTAGTCTCAGCGAAGCGCCTGCCCTCGGGCTCAATGCGGCTCATGGCAATGGCGGCTACCTTGGCCTCGCCCTCTTCGCCGAGATCGGCGCCCAGACCCTGCCGACGGTCGCGCTGGTCTTGATTCTCGACATTTTCATCCTGATCACTTTCACCCTGTTGTTGCTCGAGTCGGCCCGGGCTGACGAGCGCGGCATGCGCTCGGGCTGGACCGTTGTCGGCAGCGTCATGCGCTCGCCGATGGTTGCATCGATCGGCGCGGGCTTGTTGTTCTCTCTGTCAGGCCTGCAGCTACCCACGGTCGCCGAGAATTTCACCCGACTGTTGGCCGCCGCAGCCGGCCCGTGCGCACTTTTTGCAATTGGTGCAGCGCTCGGTGGACGCACCCTGCAGCTTGACCGGGAGATCGGCGCTCTAGTGGCCATCAAGCTCCTGCTGCACCCCCTGCTCGCTGCGCTGCTGCTCTTCGTCCTCATTCCGGTTGATCCGACCGCAGCTGCCGTGGGCGTCGTCTGTGCGACCCTGCCCTCGGCCAGCAACAGCTTCATCATCGCCCAGCGCTACGGCGTGGCGGTGCCTTCGATCAGCGCGTCGATCGTCGCGGGCACCGCGATCTCAGTCGCAACCGTAAGCCTTGCGATCTGGCTGACCGGACTGCGCTGACAACGAGGCGGTGACGGCTTTCAGCGCAGGGCTTCCCAGGCTTTCTGTAGCCGTTTTATGGACACCGGCATCGGCGTGCGCAGGCTTTGCGCGAACAGCGACACCCGCAACTCCTCGAGAAGCCAGCGGAACTCCTCCAGGCGCGGGTCGATCTGGCCCTTGCGTTGCGACAGCGCGCGCTGAAAGTTGGCCAGAAGCGGGGCAAGCTCCGCCAGACGCTCGGCGTCACGGGCAGGATCCTCGCGGACCTTGTCGATCCGCATCGCCATCGCCTTGAGATAGCGCGGCAAGTGCCTCAGTCGATCCCAGGCGGTGGAAGCAATGAACCTTGCGGGCAGCAACGCCGACAGCTGCTGGCTGAGATCCTGGTAGAGCGCTGGCCACTGGCGAGCGCCCGGGAGCTTACGCACGAGCACCATCTGTTCGGCGAGGATCTCGCCCACGCAGCGCGCGAGTTCTTGCCCGATGAGGCCTAGCCGCGGTCGCGCAGCAGCGAGACGTTCGGCAAAGCCCGCCGCATCGACCGGCCAGGGCTCGGTCAGGCAGGCCCGCTCGAGCAGCGCCGAAACGAGTTCGCCGCGCAGTTGCTCAGCATCGCCAAAACTGGCGTACTGCAGCGAAATCCTCTGAAAATCATTGATATTTCGCTCAAAGTGCCGCAACGGTTCGCGCAAACCCAGGGCAAAGAGACGCGCCAGCCCCCGGCGGTGCTCGGCGCGTGCCTGCTGGTCGTCATCGAAGACCCCCAGCTCCACCGCGTCCTGCCGGTCGATCAGCGCCGGATAGCCGATCAGGGTCTGTCGACGGCCGTCCACGCGCTGCTCGAGTTCGAGCAGCTCAGGCAGGCTGCCAAAGTCCCAAGCGGTATAGCGCTCACCCGCCTGACGCAGCGTGACGGTGGCCCTGCCTTCGGCCGGGCCACTCGTCGGCACTGGGGCGACCGGGGACGGCGTCGCCGTGGGTAGGACCGAGGCCTGGCTGGTCTCAGCGCGCTTCGCTCGATCACCGCCAGCCCTACGCTCTGAAGCCGTCGCGGACAGTGCCGAAAGCGCCTCGCGGAAGGCTCCCTGGGATCGTTCGCCATGGTCAGCTCGAAGCTGAGCCAGATTGCGGCCTGCGGCCAATCGCCGGCCATGCGGATCAACCAGCACGAACCGCATGAACAGATGCTGCGGCACCGCCTCGAGCCGAAAATCCTCTGGCCGGGCCCGCACACCATGGTGTTGCGCGAGATCCTCGAGCAGCGCTATCTGCAGTGGCAACGAGCCCACTCGATCGGTCCAACGCTCAACGAAGGCGCGTGCGTGTTCGGCCTGGGGCACGACCACGCGGCGCAAGCGCGGAGGCAGCGACTTCAAGAGCGCCGCAACCTTATCGCGCAACATCCCAGGCACCAACCAATCGCAACGCTGACCGTCGATCTGGTTGAGCAGGATCAGCGGCACAGTCATGGTCACGCCGTCGTCCTCAGCTCCCGGATCGAAGCGGTACTCGAGCTCGAAGCTCGCGCCGCGCATGGTGAGACGCTTGGGAAAATCGGCGCTCTCGAGCCCCTCGACATCCCGACGTAACAATTGCTCGCGCGACAGCATCAGCGCCTTGCGCTCGATCTCGGTGGCGCGCCGCCACCAGCGCTCAAGCGTGGCGAGCGAGACGACTTCCTCGGGAACCCGCGATTCGTACCACTGGAAGAGCAGCGTGTCGTCGATCAAAAGGTCCGGACGCCGGATCTTCTCCTCAAGCTTTTCCAGCTCAGCAGCCAGCCGCCGATTGTGCTTGAGGAATGGCAGATTCTCGGATTCGATGCCGTCGGCGACCAGCCCCTCGCGAATCAGCAACTCTCGCGCACGACGAGCATCGCGCGGCGCCAGCGGCACCCGGCGCTGGGTATAGATCACGAGCCCATAGAGCACCCCTCGTTCGTATTCGCAGGCTTGACCGGATTGCCGCGACCAATGCGGATCGCCCCAGCTGCGCTGGATCACATGAGACGCGGCCTCCTCGATCCAATGAGGTTCCACACGCGCGACGGTGCGGGCATGGATGCGCGCGGTATCGACGATCTCGGCCGCCATGAGCCAGCGCGGAGGCTTGCGGGCGAGCGCCGAGCCAGGGTGGATGCCAAAGCGGATCTGGTGGGTTCCGGCATAAAGAGGCTCATCGAGGGGCTTGAACCCAAGATTGCCCAGCAGACCCGTGAGCAGGGCTCGGTGCACGGCCTCGGCGGGCGCCGGTTCAGTGCCGGTGCTCCAGCCGAGTTCACGAGCCAGCTGGGCAAGCTGGCCGTGCACATCGCTCCACTCGCGCAGCCGCCGGGGCGAGAGGAACTCTCGCTCGAGCTTGGCGGCGAGCTTTCGGTTGGACTCGCGCTCGGCAAGCGAGGCCTGCCAGTAGTCCCAAAGCTTGAGCAAGGAAATAAAGTCGGAGTGCTCGTCGACGAAGCGACGATGCATGGCGTCCGCCGCCTGCGGCGACTGGGCCGGCCGCTCACGCGGGTCCTGGACGGAAAGTGCCGCGGCGATCACCAGAATCTCCCGCAGACAACCGCGTTCATGGCCGGCAAGCAGCATGCGGGCGATCCGCGGATCGACCGGCACTCGCGCGAGCTGCTCGCCGACCGGCGTGAGCTGCTGCAGGTCGTCGACCGCCCCGAGTTCGCGAAGCAAGGCAAATCCATCGGCAATCGCACGCCTGGGCGGCGGATCGAGAAACGGGAAGGCTTCGATATCGGACAGGCGCAGCGATTTCATCCGCAGGATCACGCCCGCGAGCGAGGAGCGCAGGACCTCGGGATCCGTGAAGCGGGGCCGAGCGCTGTAATCCGACTCGTCGTAGAGGCGTATGCAGATCCCGTCGGACACCCGCCCGCAACGTCCGGCGCGCTGATTGGCGGCCGCCTGCGAAATCGGTTCGATCTGAAGTTGTTCAACCTTGCCGCGGTAGCGATAGCGCTTGACCCGCGCGAGGCCGGTATCGACCACGTAGCGAATGCCCGGCACGGTCAAGGAAGTCTCCGCAACGTTGGTCGAGAGCACGATGCGCCGACCCGTCGAGGCGGCAAACACCCGCTGCTGCTCGGCGCTCGAGAGCCGTGAATAGAGCGGCAGGACCTCGACCGCTCCGCGAGTCCATGGGCTATGACTGCGGCTCGCCTGCTCGCGCGCCACCAACCGGCGCAGGTGCTCGGCCACGTCGCGAATCTCGCGCTCACCCGGCAGGAACACCAGGACGTCGCCGGGCGAGTCGCGCCAGAGTGTCTCGATGGCCTCGTCGATGCGGGAGGGCAGATCCGTTTCATCCTCATCGTCGCGATGAGCATCGTCGAACCCCTGATAGCGGATCGTTACCGGATAAAGCCGGCCTGACACCTCGATCACCGGGGCAGCCTGCCCATCGATTGCAAAGTGGTTGGCAAAGCGCTCCGCATCGATCGTCGCCGAAGTGATCACGAGCTTGAGATCGTGTCGCCGAGGTCCGCGCAGCAGGCCCTTCAGATAGCCCAAGAGAAAGTCGATGTTGAGGCTGCGCTCGTGCGCCTCGTCCACGATGAGCGTGTCGTACTGCCGCAACCGCGGGTCGCGCTGGGTCTCGGCCAGCAGCACGCCATCGGTCATGAGCTTGATGGTCGCGCCGGCCGAGAATTGTTCGCCGAAACGGATCTTGTAGCCCACATGCTGGCCAAGCGGCGTGCCCAGTTCCTGTGCGATCCGGCTGGCAACGGCGGTCGCGGCGATTCGTCTCGGCTGGGTATGGCCGATAAGGCCTCGCGTGCCGCCACCGGCGATCGAGCAGATCTTGGGCAGTTGAGTCGTCTTGCCGGATCCGGTTTCGCCGCAGACGATCACGACCGGATGCCCGCGTATCGCCTCGGCGATACGGTCACGGTGGGCACTGACGGGCAG
This sequence comes from uncultured Burkholderiaceae bacterium, assembly GCA_964488395.1. GTDB lineage: Bacteria > Pseudomonadota > Gammaproteobacteria > Burkholderiales > Burkholderiaceae_E > SYIM01. The sequence goes on from CAZAVT010000113.1 coordinate 8,700, forward strand.
TTCTTCGGGGAATTCGAACGGCGGCAGCGGCCGGCGTTCAGGCGATTTCATGGGTCGAAATTATAATGTCGAGATGAGTCAAATCCCTGCAGCGAGTGCGTCGCCGGTGCAACCCCCTGTCGAGGCATCAGCCGGTCCGGGCGTCCCACCCGACCCCTTTGTCGGCTGGTTGCGCACGGTCGCGCCCTATATCCACGCCTTTCGCGGCAAGACCTTCGTGGTCGGCGCCCCGGGCGAACTCTTCGCCAGTGGACGCCTGAACAGCCTGGTCCAGGACCTGGGGCTGTTGCATGCCATGGGCATGCGGATCGTCCTCGTTCACGGTTCACGACCCCAAGTGAGCGAGCAGTTGCGGCTGCGCGGCGTGACGGGCGGGGATCTCGATGGGTTGCGCATCACCGACCCGGTCGCGCTCGAATGCGCCAAGGAAGCCTCGGGCGAACTGCGCCTGGACATCGAGGCTGCTTTCTCCCAGGGCCTGCCCAATACGCCGATGGCCCATTCGGCGATCCGGGTGCTTTCGGGTAATTTCGTGACGGCCCGACCCGTGGGGATCGTCCATGGAGTCGACTACCAGCACACCGGCCTCGTCCGCAAGGTCGACGGACAGGCGATCCGATTCACGCTGGACAGCGGCTCGATTGTCCTGCTTTCTCCGCTTGGGTTTTCGCCGACGGGCGAAGCGTTCAACCTGAGCATGGGCGATGTCGCGGCGAGCACTGCGATCGCCCTCGATGCCGACAAGCTGATCCTGCTCTCTGAGACCGGCGCGATCGTCGACGCCCAGGGAGCGTTGCTGTCGGAGATCTCGGAGTCGCAAGCCAAAGACCTCCTTGAGCAATCCCATCTGCCCGCCTCAGCGCGGCGAACCCTGCGCCACGCGCTGCGCGCCTGCGAAGGCGGAGTGGCACGAGCGCACATCATTCCCTTCGACCCCGACGGCAGCCTGCTGCTCGAGCTATTCCGGCATGACGGCGTCGGCTCGATGCTGGTTGAGGAAACACTCGAAGCACTGCGCGAGGCCGGACCGGATGACGTGGGCGGCGTCCTCGCGCTGATCCGACCGCTCGAGGAAGACGGTACGCTGGTACGGCGCGATCGCGCCCTGATCGAACGAGAAATCGCCAATTTCACGGTGATCGAGCACGACGGCGTGATCTTTGGCTGCGCCGCGCTCTATGGCTTTCCGGAATATGGGATCGGCGAGATGGCGTGTCTGGCAGTGAGCCCCCAATCCCAGGGTATGGGCGACGGCGAGCGCATCCTCACCCGGATCGAACAGCGGGCGCGAGCCGCCGGTCTCAAACGGCTGTTCGTCCTCACCACGCGTACCGCGCACCTGGTAGTACCCCTCGGTCGTCTTCGCGTGCTCACAGTCCCAGACG
>CAZAVT010000114.1:0-2997 GCA_964488395.1 uncultured Burkholderiaceae bacterium
CACGCTTGACGCGGTCGCGGTGCCGCTCGATTCGCCCAACATCGACACCGACCAGATCGCGCCGGCTCGCTTTCTGCGCAAGCCCCGCGCGGGCGGTTACGGCCAATTTCTGTTTCACGATCTGAGGCTCGATCCGCAGGGCCAGCCGATTGCCGATTTCATCCTCAACCGTGCGAGCGCCCAAGGGGTTGGGGTCCTGGTGACCGACCGCAACTTCGGTTGCGGCTCCAGTCGCGAGCAGGCGGTCTGGTGTCTGGTCGACTACGGCATCCGCTGCGTGATCGCGCCAAGCTTTGGAGATATCTTCTTTCAGAACTCGGTGAACCATGGCCTGCTGCTGATCCGCGCGAGCGAAGCGCATTGTGATGCGCTTCGAGCCATGCTCGCTCGGCAGCCGGGCGCGCGGATCAAGGTCGACCTGCAGGCTCAGTCCTACACCGATCCAGAGGGTGGCGAGCATCGGTTCGAGATCGAGGAGGCACGTCGCAAGCGGTTGCTCCTGGGCCTGGACGAGATCGGCCTCACGCTCCAGTACGAAGCGCAGATCACGGCGTTCGAGCAACGCTTTCGACAGAGCCAGCCCTGGCTCTTTGCCGCCCGTTGAGGCCCACGGTCCGCCAGCCGCTCTCCGTGACGAGACCGAGGCTGCGGCGCTCCAGTCTGGCGCTCGGACTCGCCCTGGTCCTGGGGGCGGCGTCAGCGGCGTTTGCCCAGCCCGCTTATCCCGAGCGGCCGGTCCGCCTGGTGGTGCCCTTTGCGCCGGGCGGCGGGACCGATCTCATTGCCCGCTCGCTCGCAGCCGGACTTGCGCAGTCGCTGGGGCAGTCGGTGGTGGTGGAAAACAAGCCCGGCGCGGGGACTGTCATCGGGACCGATCTGGTCGCCAAGAGCGCTCCCGATGGGTATACCGTGCTGGTTGCGACCTTTGCCCATGCCGTGAATCCGAGCCTCCTCGACAAGTTGCCGTACGACACCGACACCGCGTTCGCGCCGGTGAGCCTGATTGCACGGGGTCCCAATGTGCTGGTGGTCTCAGCTTCGAGCCCCTGGCAGGATGTGGCGCAGTTACTCGCCGCGGCCCGAAGTTCCCCCAAGGGGCTGACCTTTGCGTCCCAGGGCAGCGGTACGTCGGCGCATCTGGCCGGCGAGATGTTCGTCAGCCTGACCCGCGCCAATTTGCTGCACGTGCCCTACAAGGGCGCCGGACCGGCGCTGACCGACCTGATCGGTGGACAGGTCGATATGATGTTTGCGACCGCAGCAGCGGTCGCCCGACAGGTGAGCGCCGGCAAGCTTCGCGCGCTCGCGGTGACCAGCACCGAGCGTTCGCCAGTCTTTGCGGGCATTGCGGCCGTCGCCGAGACCGTACCGGGCTATGCCGTCGAAAGCTGGTACGGGCTTTTCGTGCCGGCCGGAACCCCCGCCGAGCCGATCCGAAGACTGGGCGAGGCCGTGGCTCAGTCCGTGCGCCGCGAGGAGTTTCGGGGGCGGATCGAGGCCGAGGGGCTGACTCTTAGTGCCGGGAGCGCGATCGAACTCGATCGCTACGTGAAGGCCGAGGCCGAGCGCTGGCGCCTGGTAGCCATCGACATGAAGAAAAAGGGGTACTAACCATGAGTGCGCCAGCGGCTGATTCAATCCTTCTCGAGGTCCGTGAGGGCATCGCCCTGGTGACGCTCAATCGTCCCGACAAGCGCAATGCCTTCAGCGATGCGATGCGCGCCGTGCTGATTGAGGTGCTTGATCGGGTCGGCTCGGACCGCTCGATCCGCGCGCTCGTGTTGACTGGGGCGGGCAAGGGATTTTGTGCCGGCGGTGACATCAGCGGCATGGAGCAGCGCATGCGAGCGCCTCAAGGAGACATCGGGTTCAACGGCTGGCATCGACAGCAGCGCGTGCATCAAGCCCAGTCCTTGCTCCACACGATGCCCAAGCCGGTGATTGCCGCGGTCAATGGTGCGGCCTCTGGCCTGGGCGCCGACACCGCACTGGCTTGTGATTTCATCATCGCCAGCGAGCACGCCAACTTCACCTGGTCCTACATTCATCGCGGTATCGTGCCCGATGGGGGTGGCATGTACTTCCTCCCCCGTCGGGTCGGTCTTGCGAAAGCCAAGGAGCTGATCTTCACGGGTCGGCGCGTGGACGCCGAGGAGGCTCAGCGACTTGGCATCGTCGACCGGTTGACCGGTGCGGCGACCCTGGTCGAGGACGCCCTGCGCTGGGCCAGTGAGTTGAGCCAGGGCTCCAAGGCGGCTCTCGCGTTGTCCAAGACCATCATCAATCAATGTTTCGAGTCGTCTGCCGAGCAGATCTTCGCCCAGGGCAGCCAGGCTCAGGGCATCTGCTACACCTCGACCGAGCATCGTGAATCCGTGATGACCTTCCTGGGACGGTCGGTCGCGTCATCGGCCCGTGAATGATCTGACTCGGCTACTCGCGCCCCGCTCGGTGGCGGTGATCGGTGCCTCCGGAGACCCGCGACGGACAGCCGGTCGACCTGTTCACTATCTGCAGCGGCATGGGTTCAGTGGTGCGATCTATCCCGTCAATCCGCGTCTTGAGCGGATCGGTGACCTGCGCTGCTATGCCGATCTGTCACAGTTACCTGAAGTCCCCGATGTGGCGATCGTCCTGCTCGGTGTCGAGCGAGCAGAGGAGGCGGTACGCGGACTCGCCGCGATCGGAGTGGGTGCCGCGGTCGTGCTCGGTAGCGGCTATGCGGAGACGGGGGCTGACGGACAAACGCGGCAACGCCGCTTGATCGACGCGGCAGGCTCGATGCGCCTGCTCGGGCCCAACACGATCGGCCTGGTGAATCTCATCGACCGAATTGTGCTGTCGGCCAGCGGTGCCCTTGAAATGCCGAGCTTTGACCTGGGGCCGATTGGGGTGGTTTCGCAAAGCGGGGGCATTCTGGGTTCGCTGCTGTCGCGGGCAAGTGCGCGGGGCATCGGGCTGTCACGACTGATCTGCACAGGCAACGAGGCTGACCTC
>CAZAVT010000114.1:3007-10012 GCA_964488395.1 uncultured Burkholderiaceae bacterium
GCTGACGGGCTCGAGGGACTGGTCGACGACCCAGCGAGCGCCGTGATCACCCTTTATGTCGAGGGCGTACGCCGGCCGCAGGCGTTTGCGGCCGCGGTGCAGCGTGCCCGCACCGCTGGCAAGCCAGTGGTCGCGTACAAGGTTGGTCGTTCGGAGGCTGGGGCCCGCGCGGCGATCTCCCATACCGGCGCCTTGGCCGGGAGTGACAGTGTCTACCAGGCCTGGTTCGATGATCTGGGGGTCATTCGGGCGCAGCGCTTTGCCGATCTCCTCGACATCGCATCGGCCCTGGCCCGAGGCAGGACGCTGCGTGGCCCGCGGGTCGCGATCCTGACGTCGACCGGTGGAGCCGGGACTCTGCTGGCTGACAGCCTGGGCGCGGTCGGGCTTGAGACCCCGCCGCCTGATGCCAGGTGCGCGGCGGCCCTTCGGGCCTTGCAGCCGGGCGAGCAGGGTGTCTACGACCGCAATCCGATTGACGTCACGCTGGCTGGACTGCAGCCCGAGCTCTTGCGCGGGGCGCTGCGCGCCCTGCTCGAAAGCCCGACCTACGATGCGCTGCTCGTCGTTGTGGGCTCTTCGAGTCTCGCCCAGCCAGAGCTCATGGCGGGCGCGATCGTCGACAGCCTGCCGCTCAGTGACAAGCCTATTCTTGCGTATCTGAGCCCGCACGCGCCTCAGGTCGGTCGGGTCATCGAGGCTGCGGGCGTACCGGTGCTCACCGAACCCGAGAGCTGCGCTGCAGTGCTCGAGGCGCTGCTCGGCGCTTCGAGCCCTGAGTGTGCGGCTCGGGTCGCCGTGGCCCTTGCCCTTGAGCCAGCCCCAGTGACTCACGACTGGCCCAGCGGTGTTCTTGATGAATCCCGCTCGCGCGCGCTCTTTCGCCACTTTGGGATTGCGTCGGTCGCAGAAGCCCTCGTCCGCGAGCCGCAGGAGGCTGAGGCCGCCGCGCGCGGCTTCGGCGGCCGAGTCGTGCTCAAGGTGCTCGAGGAGGCGATCGCGCACAAATCGGAGGTCGGTGGCGTGGCGGTCGGTCTCGGGCCGAGCGAGATTGGCGCACGACTGGAACAGATGCGCGCACAGGTGCAGGCGCGAACGGGCCGCACGCCGCAACGTTTTCAGGTCCAACCGATGATCGAGGGCGGCGTGGAGATCCTGCTGGGGCTGCGCGTCGACCCCCTCGGGCGTTCGCTGGTGCTGGGTCTGGGCGGCGTGACCGCAGAACTGTTTCGCGACAGCGTCACCTGCCTGATTCCGCCCGATGCACCGATTGATCCCGATCAGTTGTTACGGCGTTTGAAGCGCCTGCGCTGCTGGCCCCTGCTGGACGGGTTTCGGGCACGTCCGCGGGCTGACGTGCCGGCCCTGATAGCAGCGGCGCTGTCGATGGCCCGGATGGCGCAGGCGTTTGGCGAGCGCCTGCTGGAGGCCGAGATCAATCCGCTGATCGTGTTGCCTGAAGGGCAGGGAGCGGTGGCCGTCGATGGGCTGATTGTCCTTGCCTGAGCCGCGCGGTGATTTTCCCACGTTGACGCCCAGGGTCAGGGATGTGGTACAACTCGCTCGCGTTTCAACAAGGACAAGATTTCAACGGAGGAGATCCCATGACAATTGAGTCTCGTTCCCGGCGTGCCGTCTGCGCAGGTGTCGGCGGCGCTTTGTCCACCGCGATCGCCGGATCGGCACTGCTCGCGCCGCTCGCAGCCCGCGCTCAGGCGGTCAATTTCGCCGGCAAGACGGTGGAGATCGTGATTCCCTTTGGAGTGGGCGGAGGCTCCGATGTATGGGCACGTTTCAATGCGCCCTTTTTCACCCGCTATCTGCCAGGTAATCCCAACGTCGTGATCCGCAATGTCCCTGGGGGCGGGTCGATGACAGGCACCAACCAGTTTGCCGCATCGGCCAAGCCCGATGGGCTGACGCTGCTGGGCACCTCCGGTTCGACCCAGTTTCCTTACTTGCTGGGAGACCCGAGGGTCAAGTTCGAGTACAAGGACTTCGAGATGGTCATGGCCTCGCCCACTGGCGGGGTCGCCTACATCAGCTCGCGTTTCGGAGTGAAATCGGTCGCCGATCTGCCCAAGCTGAAGGGCCAGAAGCTGATCTACGCGAGCCAGGGTCCGACCTCGCTCGATCTGGTGCCGATGCTGGGCTTTCGGATGCTTGGTCTTGATGTCCAGCATGTGTTCGGCATGAAGAGCCGCGGCGAGGGCCGCCTGGCGTTCGAGCGTGGTGAGGCCACGATCGATTACCAGACCTCGTCGGCTTACCTGAAGAGTGGGGTGCCGCTGGTCAAGGAAGGCAAGGCGGTACCGCTCTTCAGCTGGGGCGTGACCGACGACAATGGCATCCTGATCCGCGATCCCGCCTTCCCGGACCTGCCCCACGTTGCCGAAGCGATCGAGATCGTGACGGGCAAGAAGCCGAGCGGTGCGGAGTGGGAAGCTTTCAAGGCATTCCTGATCGCGGGTTTCCCGGCCCAGAAGCTCATGGTGCTGCCCAAAGGCACGCCCAGGCCGATCGTCGAGGCCTATCGTGACGTGATCCGCCGCATGGTCAATGACCCGGAATACGTCGAGAAGCAGGAGGCGGCGCTCGGCGGCTATCCGCAGCTCACTGATAAGCCGGGCGAGGCGCTCTACCGTGCGGGGACCACGATTGATCCAGAGGCGCGCGCCTGGGTCCGTGACTTCCTGATCAAGAACTACCAGGTCAAGTTCTGACCCCAGGCCGGGGTCGTCACTGGCCCCGGTCCGACCCCTTCCGCAGGAGCTCCCATGCTCGAAGCCATGCATACCGCGCTGCTGGGCCTCATGCAGTGGCAGCACCTCGCCTACATGATGCTGGGCGTTTTTGTGGGGCTGGTCATTGGTTTTCTGCCCGGGCTCGGCGGGATCTCGGGCATGTCCCTGCTGATTCCCTTTGTCTATGGGATGGATCAGGTGTCCGCGGTGGCGATGCTGATCGGCATGGTCGCGGTGATCCCGACGGGCGATACCTTTACCTCGGTGCTCATGGGCATCCCGGGTTCGAGCGCGAGCCAGGCGACAGTTCTCGATGGCTATCCGCTGGCACGACAGGGTCAGGCGGCCCGTGCCTTGAGTGCGGCCTTCTGGTCATCGATGATCGGCGGGGTCTTTGGAGCAGTGCTCCTGACCGGATTCGTGGTGGTCGCAAAGCCGCTGATCCTGCTGTTCAGCTCGGCCGAGTTGCTGATGCTCTCCATCTTGGGACTGTCGATGGTCGGCGTGCTGTCGGGCAACAGCATCCTGCGCGGCGTATCGGCCTGCGGTCTCGGAGCGATGTTCGGCTCGATCGGTGCGGCACCGGCGACGGGCGAGACCCGTTTTGACCTGAGTCTCGATTACCTGTCCGACGGCATCCCTCTCACCATCATCGGTCTTGGACTCTTTGCGATCCCCGAGCTCGCCGAGTTGATGCGGCGCAGCCAGGCGATCGCCCGTCATAGCGATCTGGGCTCGGGCTGGGTGCAGGGCATGAAGGACACCCTGCACCACTGGAAGCTGATCCTTCAGTCGTCCTGGATCGGGACGATCGTCGGCGCGTTGCCCGGTCTGGGCGGTGGCGTGGTCGACTGGATCACCTACGGGCTGACCGTTCAGACCGCCAAGGACCGCTCCCAGTTCGGCAAGGGCGACATCCGAGGCGTCATTGCGCCCGAGGCGGCCAACAATTCGCTGCAGGGGGGGGCCCTGATGCCCACCCTCATCTTCGGCATTCCGGGCTCGGGAAGCATGGCGGTTTTTATGGGCGGCATGGTGCTGCTCGGCATCCAGGCGGGTCCCAATATGGTGACCACCGACCTCAATGTCACTTACACCATCGCCTGGACCCTGGCGATCGCGAGCATCATCGGGGCCTTTGCCTGCTTCGTCTGCGCCTACCCGATGGCGCGTCTGACCTTCATTCCGTTCGACCGGATCGCGCCGTTCATGTTGATGATCACCTGCTTCGGCGCGTTTCAGGCTCGGCGCAACCTGATGGATCTCGTCATCCTCTTCCTAATCGGGGTGCTGGGCATCTTCATGAGACGGTTTGGCTGGTCGCGGCCCGCTTTTCTAATCGGTTTCGTGCTTGCCGAGCCGATCGAAAACTATCTTTATCAGGCGCTGCAGTTCAATGGCTGGGGCTTCCTGTTGCGGCCGGGCGTGATCATCATCTTCCTGCTGACGGTGGTCTCGGTCTGGGTTGGATCCCGGGTGCGCATTTCCGAGGATGGCATGAGCTTCGGATCGGGCACCAAGGTCGGGAAGGACGCTCAGGAGACCCAGAACACCCAGGCCCCACCGAAGCAGTCCAGCGAACCGAACGGCCTTTCGGAGCGGCTGCCGCAACTGCTGTTTGCGGGCTTCATCGTGGTGACCTTCGCCTATGGGGTCTGGAGCAGTGCCTCACTCACTTTCCTGGGTGCAGTCTTCCCGCTGTCCACCTCGGTGGTGATGCTGGTGCTCTCGGGACTGGTGCTCTGGAAGCTTGCAGCTGCGGGCCCTGCCGCGGCGAGCCTGTGGTCCGATCAGGAGCTTGCCGAGCGGCGCGCTGGCACCCATGATGGATCCAGTGTGTGGGGGCCGTTGGGCTGGTTCGGCCTGCTGTTCGTCTTGACGGTGCTTGCCGGGTTCATCATCGCGCTCACGGTCTTCATCCTGGCCTACCTGCTGCTTGCCGCGCGTCTAAGTCTGCTGAAGACGATCATCTATTGCGCGCTGTGCGTCGGTTTCATGATCCAGCTCGCCTACATGCTGACGCTTGATTTCCCGTCCGGCCTGCTGCAGCGCTTGATCGAGTTGCCCTGGCCACTTCGCTGACCACCCCTATACCCTGAGGAGTCGCACCTATGAACAAGCCCTTCGACGCTGCGCTCGCTGCGACTGCCCCGGTCCTTGATCAGGAGCCCTTTCTCAGGAATGGCGTTTTCCATTTCCCGGTGAGCTACATGCGGGGCGGCACCTCAACCGGCATCATCATCTGGGGGCCCCATCTCGCGCCCTATGCCGAGGTGCGTGAGGAGATCATCCGCAAGTTGATGGGCGTGCCCGATGAGGGCGAGTGGAAAGGCAACAAGCAGATCACCGGACTTGGGCGCGGACCTGCGACCAGCAACAAGGTCTTCATCATTGAACGCTCCGAGGATCCAAGGGCTGATTTCAACAGCACGCTCGCCCAGCTTGCCGCCGAGAAATCGGCGATCGACTGGAGCGTCAACTGCGGCAATATGTCCGCGGCGATCCCAATGTTCCTGCTCGAGAACGGCTTGATCGAAGCCGGCGATCCGCTCACCAGCGTGCGAGTCTTCAACACCAATACGTCCGTGATCACCGACTGCCGGGTTCGCACGCCAGGGGGCTTGCCGCTGATCCCCTCGGACACGGCGATCCCCGGCGTTCACGGCCAGTTCCCTGGAGTGGAGTTGAGCCTGCGCGAACCGGTGGGCTCGAAGACCAAGACGCTGCTGCCGACCGGTCGGCAGCGCGACACCTTTGATGGCGTTGAGGTGAGCTGCGTCGACGTCGCGGTGCCGATGGTGATCCTGCGGGCCGATGCGGTGGGCATGACGGGCGACGAAACGGTCGCGAGCCTCAATGCCAATACGGCACTCAAGGAGCGCCTGCGCTCGATTTGGGTACAGGCGGGCCTCGCGATGCAACTCAAGAAGAAGGGGGTTCCGATGACCGCTGAGGAGCTCGCGGCCAGCGAGACTATTCCCAAGGTCTGCCTGGTGTCCGCGGCCCGCGAGGGCGGCCATATTTCGGCGCGCTATTTCACGCCGCAGGAGTCTCATGCGTCCCTGGCTGTGACCGGTGGCTGTTGTCTAGCGACCGCCTGCCTGATCCCTGGCACCACCGCGCATGAGATTGCGACCGGGCTCGAGCCCCTGGCCGGACAGGATGCCGAGCGCGCTGTTGCGATGGAAAATCCGGCCGGCATCCTGCGCGCCCGGGTGTTTGGTCGCCGTGACGCGGGCGGCGACTTTGCATTTCCCTGGGTCGCCTACGAGCGCAACGCCCAGCTTTACATGACCGGCTACTTCCGCGTGCACCGCCCCTCGGCCCGCTTGATCGAGCTCTGCAGCGCGGTGTCCGCCTGATTCATCGACCCTTGAAGTTGGGCTTGCGTTTCTCGTTGAATGCGGCGATGCCCTCGCGCCGATCTTCGGTGTCGAGGAGCCGGTAATAGGCCTCGAGCTCGAGCCGGTAGCCCGTGTGCAGATCGGTTTGCAGGCCGAAGTGGATGGACTTCTTCGCCTGACGGACTGAGAGTGGTGCGCAGTCGGCGATGCGCTGCGCGGCTTCGAGTGCGTCTTTGACCACAGACCCCTCGGCGCTCAGGTGATTGACCATGCCCCAGTCGAAGCCTTCCTGCGCCGAGAAGGGGCGGGCCGAGAGGATGAGTTCCTTTGCACGACGTTCGCCCACGGCCCGGGGGAGGTTTTGTGTGCCCATACCGCCAGGCATGATGCCGATCCGGCATTCGGTGAGCGCAAAGCGCGCTTGTGGGTCGGCGTAGATAAAGTCGCAGCTGAGTGCGGCCTCGAGGCCACCGGCAAAACAGATCCCGTTGACCGCGGCGATCCAGGGCACTGGCGACTCGACCCGCATTTCGAATGTGCGTTCGGCGATCTCGTGCTGCAGGGTCCAGTCCTCGATGCTCTGGGTGTTCCGTACCTTGAGGTCGCCCCCCGCTGAAAACGCTCTGCCCGCGCCGGTCATCACGACGGCACGGACCCAGCCCGGGTCGTAATGCAGGCGCGTGATCAGGTCGTGATTCTCGCGAGTCATCTGCATGTTCATCGCGTTCAGCACATCCGGCCGATTGAGCGTCACAAGCAAGACGTGCTCGCCGATTCGCTCGACGCGGGTGGTTTCATAGTGGGTCGGAAGTTCGAACATCTTGGCAATCCTCAGGAGTCAGCGCCCTGGCTTGGGCTCGGGCAAGTGGGCGGTTCGGGCGGAGCCCTCGGCGATCATTGCGGCGATTTCCTGGTCC
>CAZAVT010000115.1:0-398 GCA_964488395.1 uncultured Burkholderiaceae bacterium
CCGCTCGGGCGGCGCGGCAGCGACGCGGCGCTCGATCACCTCGATCAGGTGCAGGCCAAAGGGGGACCTCACGGGGGGGCTGATCTCGCCCGGCTGCAGCGCATCGAGCGCGCGCTCGAATTCTGGCACCGTGTCGCCAGGCAGGATCCAGCCGAGTTCGCCTCCCCTCGCCGAACTCGCATCGTCCGAAAAGGCCTTGGCCGCAGCACTGAACTGGACCTGGCCCGACGTGATCTGGGCCCGAATCTCCTCGATCCTGCGCCGGGCCTGCGCTTCACCCACCTCCCCCCCAACCCTGAGCAACAGATGTCGCGCACGAACCTGGGCAACTGGGCCCGCGGCATCGGGGCCCAGCGGCGCACTGCGCCGGCCAACGACCTGGATCACGTGAAAACCAT
>CAZAVT010000115.1:408-1639 GCA_964488395.1 uncultured Burkholderiaceae bacterium
GCCTTTTTCGATCATGGCCTCGTACTTGCCCATCTGGTCGCGCACGGCATCGACAAACAACTGGGGCAGCCGATCGGTGCCGCGCCAACCCAGACCGCCACCCGATCTCGCATCGGCCGCATCGGACCATGCGGCCGCGAGCGATGCGAAATCCGCACCCGGCCGGCGGGCGGCAGCGACGACTTCTTCGGCGCGAGCGCGCCGCCGCGCGATCTCCTCGGAGGAGGCGCCTTCGGCCACCCGGATCAGGATCTGGGCGAGATTGAATTCGGTCGATTCGTCGGCCTGCCCACGCTCCCGCTCGGCGATGAAGGCATCGATATCCGACTCGGAAATCTGCACGCGGCCTTCGACCTCACGCTCGCGCAGACGCGACTGCAGGAGCTCGATGCGGACCTGATCGCTGAACTGCTTCAAGGTAAGGCCGTCGGCCTCGATGCCCCGTCGAAAACCTTCGGCAGACAGCCCTCGCTCAGCAGCCATGCCGGCAAGGACGCGCTCGACCTGGAGGTCGTCAACGCGTATGCCGAGCTCTCGCGCGCGCTGCAGTTGCGCGCGGTCCAGGATCATGCGCTCGAGCACCTGAGAGGCGAGCACATCCATCGGCGGCAACTCGGCGCGGCGCGCCACGAGCTGACTGCGGACCGCATTGAGCTGAGCGGCGAACTCTCCGCGGGTGATCGCCTCGGCGTTGACGACGGCGGCTATGCCGTCGATCTCGACGGCCGCAGCGCGCGCCGCAGCCGGCTGCGACTGGGCTTGAACGGGCGTCGCACCGATCAGGATCAGCAACAAGGCGGAAGCGGCGAGCGCGGGCCTCAGGAGGCGCAGAGGCGCTTGATCAGGATGGACTTGCATCGGTCTCACTCGTATCCGGTGTAACGCGAAAGCGGTTGCTCGGGCCCCTGCGGGATCCGGTAACCGGGGATATTGCGATGAAGGATGTTAAAGGCATTCTGGCCAACCTGTCCGACGCCAGTCAGCTCGAGCTGAAAGAAGATGGCCGTCGTCGACTGGGTGGCCGAGGTGCGGAAGCGCTGAGCGACGATCCGTGTCGCCCAGCACGAGGCCAGATACTCGAAGCCGCCAAGGATCTCGACCGGCCCGCGATCATTGGGAATCTTGCTGATCGGGTCGACGCCCGAATCGAGAAACGAGTAATTCAGCCGCCCGAGACCATGCCAGCCATCGACAAACGGCCAGCGAAAGGACACGTCGGCCTGCCCGAGCT
>CAZAVT010000115.1:1649-8276 GCA_964488395.1 uncultured Burkholderiaceae bacterium
GCGCACCGCGAGCTTGAGCAGTCGATCAGCGGCCGGCTGGTGGCGCCAGGCGAAACTCACCCTGGGTACGGTCGCCGTGGCCATGCTGTACTGGATCCCAGCATCGAAATAGCTCTGCCCTCCCAAGGGGCCGCTCGCGGCGGCAAGCAGGTCGGAGCGCTCGTCGGTGCGGCCGCTCACGCCGGGGATGCTCACACTCTGATCGCTGAAGTATTGACGAAAGCCGGTGGCGACCCGGATCCGCTCGGCGCCCGTCTGCGGATCGATCAGGCGCGAAATCGCCGCTGCCGTCAGCTGATTCACATCGGCAATTCGATCATTGCCAACGAAAGTGTTCTCAGCAAAAAGCTGGGAGAAATTGAAGTCAGCGACGGCGGTATCGTAGACGGGAAAGGCCGACTGCTCGCGAAACGGCGTACGGACATAGAAGAGCCGCGGCTCGAGTGTCTGGGTGAATGTCGACTGGCCCAGGCGCAGCTCGCGTTCGAAGGCAAGCCCCGTGTCGAACGACATCGTGGGAACCGCGCGGGACAGCTGGGTTTCGCCGTTACCTGAGCGATCGTCGATGCCGTACTCGGTGGCATGCAGCGAGATCTTGGGAATCGCGAACCAGCCGGCACTTCGGATGGGTGCCGACAGCTGCGGATTGGCGAGCACCCGCCAACCCTGGGGGCGCTTGAGATCGGGTGCACGGAAGTTGGTGAACTCGACCGGACTCGTGAGCGTGAAGGGGCCCAGTTCGCGGTTGAGGTAGTTGAACGCGACCTGCGGCTCACGCTCGTAAGGTCCCGGCCGCGCATCGAGGATCGACTGGAATTTCTGGATCGACACGCCCACGCTCCAGTTGTCACTGAGCGAGCGCGAAGCGGACGCGACCCGAGGCAACACGCGGTCGGCGCTGACAGTGATGGTGCGCGAATAGTCAACGAAATAATTGTCGTCGGAGACCCCGCGAACATCCCACCCGCCACTCCATCCGAACAGGTCGCGAAAGCCGTGGCGGGTCTGCCAGAAGTAGCGCGACTGGCCCGTCAGCGCGTCTTCGGGATTGAGTTCAAAGCGCGCCTCGCCTGCAAGGTTTTGCTCGAGGTAGCGGAACTCTCCTCCGATCTGGGGACCGCGACGGACCCCGTATCGGGGCAGGAGGGTCAGATCACGATTCGGCGCGATGTTCCAGTACCAGGGTGCGACCACCTCAGCACCGCTGCGCGAGGTAATCGACAGGCTGGGCGTGAGAAACCCGGTGCGGCGCTCGTCGCCTAGGGGAAAGCTCAGGTAGGGAAAGCCCATCACGGGAACGTCGCGAACCCGCATCAGGGCCCAGCGCGCGGTGCCTTCAGCCTCGCCCTCGTCAATCAGCAGGCTGCGGCTCGACAGCTCCCAATCGGGCGACTCGGGGCCACACGTCGTGTAGGTCGCGGCCCGCAGCAAGGATCGTCCGGGTCCCAGAAAGTCAATCCGCTCGGCGCGGCCGCGACCTCCTCCCTGCAGCGCCAGATAGTAAGAGGGGCTGATGAAGCTGCCCTCGTTCGCATCGATCCTAAGACGCAGCTCCGGTCCGGTGAAAACGCTGCCATCGCGGGTCACCCGGACCTGTCCCGTTGCGAGGACTTCGTCGTCGTCGTGGCGGTAATTCAGCCGGTCGGCCCGCACGACGGTGCCGCCACGACGCAACTCCGCCTCGCCGACCATCCGCGTTTCGCGGTCGAGCTCGCCCTCGATTTGCCGAGCGCGGCCGAACGACGGAAGTTCAACCGCCCCGACGGGACGGGTTTCTGCCAAACGCGGATCGAGCTTGAGGACAAACCCCCCGGGGCCCTGAGCGCTGCCATCGGCGCATTGGAGCCACAGGGTGCAACCCAGCAGAAGGGGCATCCATCCCCTCACCAGGAGCAAGCGATTGGCTGCAGCGGCGTAGCGGATCGGGCGGGTCACCGCACGACTCATGTCGGGCCTTGGCTATGGGTGGAAGGGGCGTTGGCGGATCAACTATTATAGGGAGCCCCTTCCCCCGACCGCGCCCGACCATCCATCACCATGTCCCTCACCGCTCCAGATCCTCGTCGCGAGGCGCTCCTGCGCTGGCTTGCTGGCCTGCCCCTGGGCGCGAGGCTGCGCCTGGAGAGCCTACGTCCAGCGTCCGATGATGCGAGCTTCAGGCGCTATTTCCGGATCGACGGCGCCGAGCAGACGCAGCCCAGCCTGATCGTGATGGACGCGCCACCGCAGCACGAACGCTGCGAACCCTTCGTACAGGCTGGACGGGTTCTCGCCGAGGCGGGGCTCGCAGTGCCGAGGATCATGGCGAGCGATCTCGGCCAGGGATTTCTGTTGCTCGAGGACTTTGGCGATCGGACCTATTTGCAGGCGCTCGGCCCGGCAAGCGCAGCGAGCCTGTACGACGCTGCAGCCCGTTCTCTGGTTCGCCTGCAATGCGCGAGCCGCAGTGGAATCTTTCCGGACTACGATCGGACGATCCTCGAACGCGAATTGCGCCTCTATCCTGAATGGTATGTCGCGCGCCACAAGGGGCGCACACTCAACGCGGCCCAGGAGGCCGACCTGCAGCAGGGGTTTTCCCAACTGGTCGATGCCTGCCTCGCCCAGCCGCGGGTGTTCGTGCACCGGGACTGGCATAGCCGAAACCTGATGGTGCTCGAGGACGGTCGAACGCCGGGCGTGCTCGACTTCCAGGACGCCGTCTACGGACCGATCACCTATGATCTGGTATCGCTGCTGTGCGATGCCTACATCGATTGGCCCGAGGAACAACGCATCGATTGGGCCATCCGCTATTGGGAATCGGCCCGCTCGGCCGGGCTGCCAGTGGCCGCGGATTTCGGCGAGTTCTACCGGGACTTCGAATGGACGGGTTTGCAGCGCCAGCTGAAGGTCCTGGGGATCTTTGCGCGCCTCAATCATCGGGACGGCAAGTCACGCTATCTGGCCGACTGTCCCAGGGTGCTGGGCTATGCGCTTGCAGCGGCTCGCCGGTACGGCGCGCTGTCGGGGCTGGTACGCGTGATGGAGTGGGTTGAGGACGCCACCGCCCAGACCGGGTACAGCTTCTAAGACCGGGCCAGCCCATGCGCGCAATGATCCTGGCGGCGGGGCGCGGCGAGCGAATGAGACCGCTCACCGATCGTTGTCCCAAGCCACTCCTGCAGGCCGGCGGGCGAAGCCTGATCGAATGGCATCTGCTCGCCCTGGCCCGCGCAGGCTTTCGCGACGTTGTGATCAACCATGCGTACCTGGGAAACATGATCGAGAGCGCCCTGGGGGATGGTTCACGCTGGGGACTGTCGATCGCCTACTCCCCGGAGACCGTCGCGCTCGAGACAGCGGGTGGCATTCGGCGGGCGTTGCCCCTCCTGGGACAGGGACCGTTCCTCGTCATCAATGGCGACATCCACAGCGCGTTCGATCGCTCACGCGCGCACACGATCGCGCGTCAGATGGAAATTGCTGACCTTGGCTGCTGGTGCGTGATGGTTGACAACCCCGATCACCATCCGGGCGGCGACTTCGGCCTGTCGGAGGGCCTCTTGAGAGACCCCGATCGGGGCACGACCGACGCTCGCCGGCTGACCTTCAGCGGCATCGGCATCTACCGCCCTGAACTGTTCAGCGGGCTGGCCGATGGTCAGCCGGCCCGATTAGCCCCGCTGATTGCAGCCCAGGCACGACGCCAGCGTGCCGGCGCGGAATACCATGCTGGCCCCTGGACCGATGTGGGCACGCCCGAGCGTCTGCACGCGCTCGACCAGGCACTCGCCCGAACCACCCGAATCGAGGAATGATGATGGAACCCTTTGCTTCTAGACGTCGGCGGCTCGCCGAATCCGTGCGGGCGTTGGGGGGCGGTGTGGTGATCGTCCATACCGCACCCGAAGTGCACCGTAACCGCGACAGCCACTACCCCTATCGCTGGGACAGCTATTTCTACTACCTGACGGGCTTTGCCGAACCCGAGGCGAGCCTGGTCATGAAAGTCGGCGCGACCGACTGTGAAACCATCCTCTTCTGCCGCCCGAAGGACGAGGAGCGCGAGATCTGGGATGGCTACCGCTTCGGTCCCGAACAGGCCCGCGCTCGGTTCGGTTTTGACCGAGCTCAGACCTGCGATCGCCTCGACGAGGAAGTGCCCCGGCTGATCGCCGACCAGCCCTCGATCTTCACCCAGGTGAGCGGGCCGCATGATGCGCAGACCAGCCGCTGGATCGAGGCCGTGCGGGCGCAGGCACGCACCGGGGTCAGCGCACCAGAAGCGATTCGGGACGTCCGCAAGATCCTCGACGAGATGCGGCTCATCAAAGACGCTCACGAAGTCGATGTCATGCGACGCGCGGCCCGAATCTCGGCTGCCGCACATGTTCGGGCGATGAAGGCGCTCAAGCCCGGCCGCTTCGAGTTCGAAATCGAGGCCGAACTCCTCCATGAGTTCACCCGTAATGGTTCGCCTTCGCCCGCCTACGGCTCGATCGTCGCGAGCGGTCGGCATGCCTGCGTGCTGCATTACCGCGCCAATGACGCCCGGATGGCCGACGGCGACCTGCTCCTCATCGACGCGGGCTGCGAACTCGAAGGCTACGCCTCCGACATCACTCGCACTTTTCCAGTCAATGGCCGTTACAGCGGGCCACAGCGGGTGCTCTACGACATCGTCCTCGAGGCCCAGCGCGCCGCGATCGCAGCGACCCAAGTCGGTGCCCATTTCAACCAACCCCACGAGGCGGCCGTGCGGGTATTGACCCAGGGACTGATCGATTGCGGCCTGATCAGCGGTCCGGTCGAGGATGCGATCGCAACCGGCGCGTTCCGCCGCTTCTACATGCATCGCACCAGCCATTGGCTGGGGATGGACGTCCATGACTGCGGCGATTACCGGGAGCCGGCGCCCGCCGAGCCCGGCAAGGAGCGGGCCTGGCGGGTGCTACGTGAGGGCATGGTGCTGACCATCGAGCCGGGCCTCTATGTCCGAGCGGCAGACGACCTGCCGCGCCATTTCCATGACATCGGCATTCGGATCGAAGATGACGTGCTGGTCACGCGCGAGGGTTGCGAAGTGCTGACCGCCGACGTGCCAAAGGCCGCCGATGACATCGAAGCGTTGATGCGCGGCTGAGATGAGCGCTCTGGTCAGGATCGAGGGCCACGGCCCGGTCGCAGCAGCGCTGCGACTGTTCCTGATGCGCGAGGGTTTAGACGCTGCGCAAATCGATGCCGAGTCGGCTCACCAAACGCTGCCCGATTGGCTCGTCCATCGAGCGCTCGCGCTTTCAGTGGGCAGTCTCGAACTCCTCTCGGGCCCGGTACCAGCGCTCGACCCGCGTCGGGTGGCGAGCGGTGAAACAGAGGCGGCGGCGATCGAATCCGTAGAAATCATCCGCGCCGGCGCGTTGAGTCGGTCGCTGCTCCAGACCCCAGCGGGAGGGCCTAGCTGCCTAGGCGCGGTGGTCCGTTACGGCGTGCTGCACCGCCTACTGTGTGCGGCGGGGCAAGGCATGGCCCATGCCCCCGCCGCCAGCGGCGCGCTCATCCGAGTGCTCGCCGATGGAGAGCCGCGCGATCCCGGGCTCCGCGACTTCGACCAGCTGGCGCTCACCTCGGAGATCGTGGCCCACCGGGCGCAGCCGGCTCGCGCCTGGGAGCGTTTCACGTCCGAAGGCCCCCTGGCTTTGCTGCCGCTGCCCACTGCCGGCCGATGGTCACTTGTCTGGTGCGCGCCGCCCGAGGCGGCAAAGCGTCGCCAGGCGCTCGCCAAACCAGCCTTCGAGGCCGAATTGCTTGCCGCCTTCGGCCCCGCGCTGGGTCCGCTCGAGCTCGCGAGCCCCCGTCACTTGACGCCACTGCGAAGGCAGGAGGGCCGCGTACGGCTCGATCGTCTGTGCGTGGCCATCGGCAATGCGGCCCAAAGCCTCCATCCGGTCGCGGGTCAGGGGCTCAATCTCGGACTGCGTGATGCCTGGGTGCTCGCACGCTGTTTGGGCGACACCCTCGCTGAGTCGCGACGGCGACAGGTCACCCATCGAGCGGCTGACCCGCAGAGTCGCGACCCGCCCGATGCAGCCTGGGTAGCCGCGCTCGATCGGTATGAGCGATTGCGCGCGCCTGATCGGCGCTTGCTGCTCAGTCTCACGGACCAGTTGGCGAGCCTGACCCGCCCAGAGGGACTGCGGCCTGTGCAGTCGATCGCATTGGCTGCGCTCGAGTTGTGCGCTCCGCTGAAGCGCCTGGCTCGGTCGACCTTCACCCACGGCCGGCGCGATCTGTGACCGCGTCCATTTCTTGAAGAACGATCGTTTCGGTAAAATCCGCTCCTCTTTCCCGGATGACCCGGATCCCCCTCAGCGCCGCGGCGCGCCTCTTCGAGCTCCGCACCAGCCGCCACCAGCGTATCGATGAAAATCGGGAATCACCCCATCACCAGTCGTGTGTTCGTCGCCCCGATGGCCGGAGTGACGGATCGTCCTTATCGTCAGCTTTGCCGGCGATTGGGGGCGCGCTACGCGGTCTCCGAGATGGCCTCGTCCAAACCGGAACTCCGCCAATCGGCCAAGACCCTCAGTCGGACGGATCTCTCCGGTGAACCCGAACCCCGCGCGGTGCAGATTGCCGGAGCCGACC
>CAZAVT010000115.1:8286-9978 GCA_964488395.1 uncultured Burkholderiaceae bacterium
ATGGCCGACGCAGCCCGCTTCGGGGTCGACCGCGGCGCGCAGATCATCGATATCAACATGGGCTGCCCGGCCAAGAAGGTCTGCAATGTCCAGGCCGGTTCAGCGCTGATGGCCAACGAGACGCTGGCCATTCGGATCATCGAAGCGGTCGCCCATGCGGTCGCCGTGCCGGTGACCGTCAAGATGCGAACGGGCCCCAACCCCGCCGAACGCAATGCCGCCCGGCTGGCTCGCGAGGCCGAGCGCGCCGGAGCTGCAATGATCACCGTTCACGGTCGTAGCCGCGCCTGTGGCTTCTCGGGGGAGGCCGAATATCACACGATCGCCGAAGTCAAGTCGGTTGTGGCGGTCCCGGTCGTGGCCAATGGCGACATCACCAGCGCTCGCGAAGCTCGGGAAGTCCTGTCGATCACTGGCGCCGATGCGGTGATGATCGGTCGAGCAGGGTTGGGCCGACCCTGGCTCTATGGACTGATCGACCGCTACCTCGAGACCGGCCAGCTGGATCCCGAGCCGGATATCGCGGCGCTTTCGGTGCTCCTGCGTGAACATCTCCTGGACCATTACGACTTCCACGGCGAGGGGCGCGGCGTGCGCACCGCGCGCAAGCACGTGGCCTGGTATCTTGCCCGCTTCGGGCAGGCAGAGGATTTCCTGCAGTCTTTCTACCGACTGGAGAGCGCCGACGAGCAACTCGCGGCAATCGACGGCTGGCTCGTGGAGGCCGTTCAATGATCCATCCAGAACGCAGCATCGCCGACGTCATCGCAGCGAGCCTCGAGACCTATTTCCACGACCTCGATGGTCAGCCCGCTTCCCAGGTTTACGACATGGTGCTGCAGGCCGTGGAAAAGCCCTTGCTCGAGGTCGTCATGAGGCAGGCCCAGGGCAACCAGTTGCGAGCGAGTGAGATGCTGGGCATTAACCGAAACACCCTTCGCAAAAAATTGCTCACCTACGGCCTTCTCGGGCCCTCTCGCCCTGCGGGCAGCGTCTGAACGAGATCAGAGCCTCGCGACCGACATCGGTCGGTCTTTCACGGAGTCCATACATGCACAAGGTTCGCCAGGCGCTTCTGAGCGTTTCCGACAAATCGGGCCTC
Source organism: uncultured Burkholderiaceae bacterium (assembly GCA_964488395.1). Classification (GTDB taxonomy): domain Bacteria; phylum Pseudomonadota; class Gammaproteobacteria; order Burkholderiales; family Burkholderiaceae_E; genus SYIM01. The sequence goes on from CAZAVT010000115.1 coordinate 9,389, forward strand.
CTAGAACTGGCCCACGCCCTGCACGGTCTGGGCGTGCGCCTGCTCTCCACGGGCGGCACAGCCAAGATGCTCGCTGAGGCTGGCCTGCCGGTCGTCGAAGTGTCCTCGCATACGGGCTTTCCGGAAATGCTCGACGGCCGGGTCAAGACCTTGCACCCGACGATTCACGGCGGCCTGCTCGCCCGCCGCGATCTTGCGAGCCACCGCGACGCCCTCGCGGCTCATAACATCACCCCGATCGACCTCCTGGTGGTCAATCTCTATCCCTTCGAAGCAACCGTGGCCAAAGCCGGTTGCACCCTCGAAGACGCCATCGAGAACATCGACATCGGCGGTCCAGCCATGGTCCGCAGCGCCGCCAAGAACTGGCGCGATGTCGGGGTTTTGACCGACCCCTCGCAATACGGCAGCGTGCTCACCGAATTGCGTGAACACGGTGGCCTCAGCGAGGCAACGCGATTCGGACTCTCGGTAGCCGCCTTCAACCGCATCAGCAATTACGACGCTGCCATCAGCGACTATCTGTCGAGCATGCGGCCTGACGGCAGCCGCGAAACCTTCAGCGGCCAATTCAACGGCCGATTCGTCAA
>CAZAVT010000116.1:0-9945 GCA_964488395.1 uncultured Burkholderiaceae bacterium
GTTCATGTCGCCAAAGGTCGAGATATCGGCCAGGAAGCTCTGTGCCGAGAGGATGCGGTTTTTGTTGCTGCCCGCCTCAGCGAGCAGGCGGTCGATCGTCGCGAGGATCTGGGCCGTCTGGCCGCCAACCCCCTGCGAGGTGTCGTCCGCCACCTGACCTGCGAGATAGACGACACCGTTATGAATGACCGCATCGGACATGCGGGGACCGACGTGCAGACGGCGGATATCGCTCATTGAAAATGCTCCAAAAGAAACTGGTCGACCGCATCGATCTGGTCGACTGGAATGAAGGTTGGCGCATGGCCAACCGCCGAAAACTCGACCAGCCGCGGCCTGGGCCCGCGGGCGGTCATGGCCGCAGCGGTCTCGGCGCTCAGAAGGTCCGATTGCGCGCCACGAGTGAGCAGCGCTGGACAGCGGATCGCATCGTAAACCGGCCAGAGATCGAGCGGCGGCTGCCCCAGATAGTCCCTGAAGGGCTCCGCGATGCGTGGGTCATAGTGCGCGCGCCAGCGACCATCAGGCTGGCGAACCCAGTAATGGCGCGACAGGTCATCCCAGCCCTGCGCATCATGAGGCCCGAAGCCGGCAGCCGTCTGCTGCACGTAACCGACGGCCTGCTCGTAGCTGTCCATCGTCGGCGCCTTGCCGACGTAGGTCCCGATGCGGGCCAAACCGTCCAGATCGATCACCGGACCGATGTCGTTCATGACCAGGGCGGTGATCGGATTGCCGGGCAGCGAGGCAAGACTCATGCCGATGAGTCCACCCATCGAGGTTCCCACCCAGGCCAGTCGCTCGACATCGAGCCGCGCGATCAGCGTGACGCAGTCGGAGACATATTGAGGCACCGCGTAGAGCGCTGAATCGGCGAGCCATTGCGAGCGTCCACGACCAGCCATGTCGGGACAGACCACCCGGTAACGTTGCGACAGCCGCTCCGCCAGCCGGTCGAAGTCCCGCCCGTTGCGCGTGAGGCCATGGGCGCAGAGGACCGTGGGCAGGGCCTCGGCCTTGCCGGACAGACCCTGAGGCCGCCACTCCCAATAGGCCAACCGGTGCAGACCGATGCGGCTCGCACAGAGAACCTCGCGCAGTTGGGGCTTCATGCGGGACATGACTCCAGTAGGCCGGGCTCAGGGACCACGGACTTGGGTCCACTAGAATGGGGCCAAATCTTACAGGGAGTCTCCCATGCTCGAAGAAAAACTCGCGCTGGTTACCGGTTCAACCAGCGGTATCGGGCTTGCGGTCGCGCGGACCCTCGCGGCGCAGAAGGCCTCGATCATCCTCAATGGATTCGGCGATCCCGCAGAGATCGAACGTTTGCGCGAAGACCTCGCCAGTCGGTATGGGGTCGCGGTCCACTACGAGTCGGCCGACATGTCGCGAGCGAATGAGATCGAAGCGATGATGCAGCGAATCGCCCAGCGCCACGACGCGATCGACATTCTGGTGAACAACGCTGGGATCCAGCACGTCGCGCCCATCGAGTCATTTCCAACTGACCGCTGGGATGCCGTGATCGCGATCAACCTTTCCTCGGCCTTCCACACGATTCGCTGCGCGTTGCCCGGGATGCGCCGTCGCGGCTGGGGCCGCATCATCAATATTGCCTCGACGCACGGCCTGGTCGCCTCGGTCGAAAAGGCCGCCTACGTCGCTGCCAAGCACGGGATCATTGGCCTGACAAAGGTCGTCGCACTCGAGACGGCCCGCAGCGCGATCACCTGCAACGCAATCTGCCCAGGCTGGGTCCTGACCCCGCTCGTGCAACGCCAGATCGATGCGCGGGCGGCCGCGGCCGGGCACAGCGTCGAGCAGGCGCGCGTTGCCCTGGTCTCCGAGAAACAGCCGAGCCATGAATTCGTGACGCCAGAACAGATCGGCGAGGTCGCGGCTTTTCTCTGCTCGCCGGCGGCGACCCAGGTACGTGGCGCAGCCTGGACCGTCGACGGCGGTTGGACAGCCCAATAGCCTGACCCGCGACGCGGCTTAGTCGAGCCGCCAGTAGGGAGGCCGGTCAACCCGACTGCGGTGCACGCCTGGTGGACGGCCTGGGGCGAGCTGCAGGCTGACGGCGCCATGCTGATCGGTTCGAAGCACGGTGGCGCCTGTCGCCTCGTAGCGTGCGAGCACACGCGCGGTAGGATGACCGAAACGGTTGCGATAGCCAGCCTGAACGATGACCCAGCGCGGCGCCACGGCCTCGAGCCACTCGGCGCTCGACGACGTGTTGCTGCCATGGTGGGGCGCCAGCAGGATATCGGCGGCGAGCGCGGGGGCGCCCAGCCGCGCAATCAGATCCCGCTCCTGCCGAGCCTCGAGATCGCCAGGCAGCAGGACCGAACCAGCCGCACTGACCACCCGCAGGACGCAGCTGCGCGCGTTGGTCGGTGACCGGGCCGCCCCTGGCGGAAATTCGTCGCCCGGATGCAGAAATTCGAAGCGCACCGCGCCGCGCGCCCAGCGATGGCCTCGCCGACAGGGCTGGTGGTCGGGATGATCGATGCGCAGAGGATGTCCCGGTTCGATCGAACTGAGGACGGTTCCCACCTCAATGCTGCGCAGCAGATCGGCGGCACCGCCCGAATGATCGAGGTCGGCATGCGAGATCACCAGCGCGTCGAGCCGACGAATACCGCGCGCACGGAGCCAGGGCACGACGATCCGCTGCCCTGCATTCGACTCGGTCGACCAGTGCGGCCCTGTGTCGTAGAGCAACCGGAAATCATGGGTCTCGACAAGGACCGCCATGCCCTGCCCGACGTCGAGCGCATGAACGCTGAGACCATCGCGCGGTGGCAGCGGTGCTGCGCCGGTGAAGAGTGGTAGGAACGTCAGGCACCAGACCGGGCGCATCGGCACCGGATAGGGACGCAGGAGCATGAAGACACCAACACCGGCCAGAGCGAGTGCGATCGGATCAGGCTGGGCGAGAGTCCATGCTGCCTGCGGCCATCGAGACAAGTATTCGAGCAGTTCGAGGAGCCAACCCGTGGGTGGCAGGAGGAGACTCCCAACCCAGCCGCCGGCCGTCGGCCAGACGATCGCCAGGCCCGCGGCCAGCAGCACGAGCGGCGTGATCAGGCCTGAGACCAACGGAATGGCGAGAGCATTGGCGATCGGACTCACGAGCGAGTAACTGGAAAAGAACAGTGCGCCCAGCGGCAGCAGAGACAGGGTCGCGGACCACTGGCTGCCCACGGACTCGCGCAGCCAGCCGATCAAACGCGGACGCCATCGAGCCCAGCGCTGCCCCAGATGGGACGGAACTGAGCCAGGAACCGAGCGCCCCGTCGGCTGCATGGCCGCTCCGTGAATGGCAATCGCGGCGACCGCCACGAACGAGAGCCAGAATCCGGCTGCCGTCGGTGCCCAGGGATCGATGACCGTGACGACAGCAGCAGCCAGCGCGAGCGCCGGCATGATGCCGCGACAACGTCCTGAGAGCATGGCCCACGCGGTCACAGCGAGCATCCAGCAGGTACGCTGAGCGGGGATACCCCATCCGGCCAGCGCCGCATACAGAAAGGCCGTCAGCAGGCCGACCGACCAGTGCAGGAACGCCGCAGGGCAGCGAAGTAGCAGCCAAGGCAATCCTGGGATAGGCCAGCGCAGGACCCTGCGGCAAAGCGCCATCGCAAGGCCCGCGAGCATCGTGATGTGGAGCCCCGAGATGCTCATCAGATGGCCCACGCCGGTGCGGTTGAAAATCTCCCACCAGCGGCTTGGAACGGCAGCCTGATCGCCCACCGCGAGCGCGACGAGGACACCGGCGGCCGCCCCGGCCTCGCCGACCGGACCCAGGGCCTCGACAAGGGACGCACGCAATTCGGCGCGGGCCATTTCGATCATTGTCCCGACCGATCGATGCCGCCCGGGCAGACGTTCGCTCGGCGCCACAGTCGTCACAGGACGGACATAGCCAGTCGCCGCCACGCCCTGCTGTAGCATCCGCAGCTCCGCATCGAAAAGCCCTGGGTTGTGCGGAGCCCGAGGGCGCTTCAGGCGTACGGTCAATCGCCATCGATCGCCGGGCCAAAGCTCGTCGGGCAGGCTCGGGCGCCGCTCCGATTCGGTGAATCGCGGCCCAAACCCCTGGCCCCAGGTGAGCGCGAGCAATCGCCCGGCCGGGCACAAGCGGGCCTCGCCAACGCAGTCCTCGACGCGCAAGGCGAAGCGCCAGCCCAATGGGGTTCGATGAGGCAGCCCTGCGATATGACCATCGACGACCAGGTCCACGCCCTCCTGTTCGACGGAGATGCGCTGGGCGAGGGCCTCATCGGCCTGCACGATCGCCCAGGTTGCACCCAGCAGACCCAGGCCCAGCGCTGCGAACATCGTGGCAAGTGCCATCACCCGGGTCGAGGCGAGCGCCACCCGATGGCCCTGGACGCCAAGTCCACGACGGGTGAACACGAGCGCGGTCACGAGCAACAGCAGCCCGGACAGTCCGATCGCGACCCGCACCTCGAAACCCGGCAGCACCGACAGCTGCTGGACACCCCAGGCGCCCGCGACAACGGCGAGGGGCGGCGGAACAAGCGCAATCAGTCGCAGTAGGGGCAGCATCGAGCGATGCTGCCCCGGTGCCCCGAGGAAAGGCGCTCAGGCCCCTGCGATCGAACTAGTCCGAAGGCCTGTCAGACGAGGCAGGACACGCTGTGCGTTTGCGCCTGTCTGGGCGATCGCCCTCTCGATGGGCTGCCCGCGAAGCTCAGCGAACACCTCGGCAATACGGGCCAGCTGCGACGGCTCGTTGCGCCCGGGGTGAATCCAGCTCGGCGCGATATCGGGCGAGTCGGTCTCGAGCACATGAGCCTCATGCGGCAGCTCGCGGACCAGCGCCCGGATCCGCAGGGCCCGCTCAAAGGTCATCGCGCCACCGAAGCCGAGCGCAAAACCCAGCGCGACGAAAGCCTGGGCCTGCTGCAGGCTGCCATTGAAGGCATGCGCGATGCCTCCTTGAACCCGCTGGCGGCGGAGATGCTTGAGGACCGCATCCTGGGCACGACGGACATGCAGAATGACCGGAAGCTCGAACCGCCGCGCGAGCTCGAGCTGTGCCGCGAGGAAGCGCTCCTGCCGACCCTGGTCGTAGCCTGGCACGAAAAAATCGAGCCCGATCTCTCCGACCGCGACGAGTGCCGGATCGCCACGCTGGGCCCTGAGCGCCTGCTCGAGCCGCTCCAGATCGTCGTCGCTGGCGCGATCGACATACAGGGGATGGATTCCCAGCGCATAGCAACAGCCGCGTTGGGTCTGAGCTAATCGGCGAACCGTCTCGAAATTGCCGACCTCGACCGCGGGCACGACCATCGCCCCCACCCCAGCCTCAAAAGCCGCGTCGATCACGCGAACCCGGTCCGCCGCAAACTCTGTCGCATCCAGGTGGCAGTGGGTGTCGATCAGCATTGCAATCGACCGTCGACCAGCGCGAGCCGTCGATCCGCTCGTGCCGCCAGTTCCAGATCATGGGTGACGATCAGAAACGAGGTGCCAGAGTCGGCCGACAGGCGATCGATCAGCTCGAAGATCCTGCGCGCCGTCGCACGGTCGAGGTTACCCGTGGGCTCATCGGCCAACACGCAGCACGGTGAGCTCACCAGAGCCCGCGCGAGCGCGACGCGCTGGCGTTCGCCGCCCGAAAGCTGGGCAGGCAGATGGTGGAGTCGCTCGCCCAGCCCGACCCGCTCGAGCATGATCCGCGCCTGTCCGTGCGCCGACTCACGGTCCAGCCGGCGAATGAGCAGTGGCATCGCGACATTCTCTAGGGCACTGAATTCAGCCAGCAGGTGATGGAACTGGTAGACGAAGCCGAGCAGGCGGTTGCGCAGGTGTCCGAGCTCGGCGGGGCGCGAGAAATCGAGGTCGCGGCCCTGCCAGCGCACCGTGCCCTCGGTTGGGCGGTCCAGCCCACCGAGAAGGTGCAAGAGTGTGCTCTTGCCAGAGCCCGAAGCGCCGACGATGGCGACCCGCTCGCCCGCGCGCAGTGCCAGGTCAACGCCGTCGAGGACGATCAGTGGCGCCCCGCTGGTCGGGTAGGTCATCCGCAGCCCGCGCGCCTCCAGAACGGGTCCCGCAGGGCCGGCTGTCGTCGCCCTGGGCTCATTCACTGCGTAACGCCTCCGCCGGCCTCACCCGCGCGGCTCGCCAGCTCGGATAAAGGGTGGAAAGGAGCGCGAGCACACAGGCGGTCACCCCGATCGTCACCACGTCCGAAAGCCGAAGATCACTGGGTAGGTAGTTGATGAAATAGACTCCCTTGGGCAGAACTTGCAGGTCAAAGACCTGCTCGATCCAGGCGATCAGCTCACCCACGTTCAAGGCGAGTACGACGCCCAGCACGAGACCGGCGAAGGTACCCAGCAATCCAACGCTCGCCCCCTGGATCATGAAGATCCGCTGTATCGCGCCGGGCGTCGCGCCCAGCGTGCGCAGGATCGCAATATCGGCCTGCTTGTCGGTCACTGTCATGACCAGCATCGAAACCAGATTGAACGCCGCGACTGCGATGATCAAGGTGAGGATGATGAACATCATCCGCTTCTCGATCTGAACGGCCGCGAACCAATTGCGGTTCTCGCTGGACCAGTCGCGCACAAAGAGATCGGGATCGAGGCTGCGGGAGAGCTCGCGCGCGGTCTGGGGAGCACGCATCATGTCGTCGGTCTGCAGTCGCAACCCGCTCACCCCCGTCACCCGAAAGAGGCGCGCGGCATCTTCCAGATGCATTAACAGCAGACTGGTGTCGTATTCGAAATGGCCAGAATCGAAGATCGCGACGATGTTGAGCTGGCGCATCCTCGGCATGACGCCGGCGGGCGTGGCAGTGGCCTGCGGCGCGATCAACGTCAATTGATCGCCCACGCCAAGCAGCAGTTGGGCGGCCAGTTCCTTACCAATCGCAACGCCGAACGCGCCGGGGCGTAGATCTTCGAATCGGCCCGCTCGAGGCTGCCGGGCAAAAGCGGCGACTGAGGGTTCGAAGGCCGGGTCGATGCCTCGGACCAGCACACCGCGCACGCTGGTTTCGCGCGTGAGCATTGCTTGCCCATTGACAAAGGGGGCACCCGCCAGCACCCGCGGGTTCTCGCGGGCCTGCCGCAGGACGGCCTGCCAGTCGGTGAGCGGCTGGCGACCGGCCAGGACCTCGACGTGCGAGACCACCGACAGCATCCGGTCACGGACCTCCTTCTGAAACCCGTTCATGACCGACAGCACGACAATGAGGGCTGCCACGCCGAGTCCGATTCCCGCGACCGACAGCGCCGAAATGAATGAGATGAAGCCATTGCGCCGACCACTGCGCCGTCCGGCGCGGGTGTAGCGAAGGCCAATCAGGAGTTCGTAAGGGGCTTGCATAAAGGGTGCGTCGCAGTTTGCCATAGAATCGGTTGGTGACCTCCGAAACCGCGATCACCCTGTTGTGCCAGGGCGCTCTGGCAGGGCGTTTTGACGATGCCATCACGGCGCTCGGGCCTCGCACAGGTGCCCGAGTGCAGCGTCTGTTGCGCCGGGCGCGCTCCGTCGCCACCCCGGGACCCCGCGTCGACCCGGCCCGCTCCGCCCTCGAGGTAGAGTCACCGGAGGAACGCTGGTGGCGCGAATGCTTCGCGGTCGCTCCGGAAGCCAGCATCGGCGCCTACGAGGCCATGACTCGATCGGGAGCCGGCGCGTCAGCATCCGGATGGATCATCCGGCCCTGCAGCCTTCATATCGGACTCGATCATCTGGTGCTGATGCCTGCGGCGTCGATCGGCTTGAGCGCTGAAGAGTCCGACGCCCTCTTGGAAGCCTCACAAGCGTGGCTCGCCGGGGAACCAATCCGGATCACCTCGGTCACCGCTGGTCTCTGGCAACTGACCGAACTCGAACCATCACGGACGCGCTTTGATGAAATGCGGGGTGCGAGTAGCCGTCAGGCCTGCGGACGCAACATCGATATCTGGCTCCCCAAGGGTCCCTCAGCCCGCGGCTGGCGCCGTCTCGCCAACGAACTGCAGATGTTGTGGCATCAGCATCCGGTGAACCTGCGCCGCAGCGAGGCAGGCCTGCCGGTGATCAATGGCTTGTGGTTCGAGGGTCGCGCCCTGCCCCTTGCCGCCCGGCCCTTCGACCTGATCGTGAGCGACGATCCGGTGCTGGCAGGACTCGCTGTTGCAAGCGGGGCCGCTCTGTTCCCGAGGTCGCGCTGGGGCGAGGCGCTTCTCGATCAACCGGCCACCAGCGGACCGGGCCGACGGATCAGGCGTCTGCTGATCGACCCAGGCTGCTGGTCCGACCAAGCGCAGAGCGATCGCGACGCGCTCGAGTGGCGGGCTGGCTGGCAACGCTTTGCCCAATGGTTCGACATCTTCGATGAACGGGTCCGGCCCGGCCGCTCGGCAACGATCGATTGGAGACTGACCGGCAAGACACAGATCGGCCATCTCCACATCTCCCGACACGCGCTGTTGCGGTTCTGGCACAACAGCGCGCCCCAGCGTCTCTTCGAGGGGGCGTAGTGCGTCTGGAAGCCCGCCCCGTTGACCCAACGGCGATGACCCACCTGCTCGAGCAGGGCGTCCATCCGATTCTCGCGCGGGTCTTCGCCGGACGGGGGGTCAGATCGGCAACCGCGATCGGCCACAGCCTCGATGAATTGATTCCGCCAGGATCGATGGCCGGGATCGCAACCGCCGTTCAACTGTTGATCGAATCGATCCGGAAGCAACACGCCATCTGTGTGATCGCCGACTACGACTGCGATGGCGCGACTGCGTGCGCCGTCGCCGTCCGCGGCCTGAAGGGTATGGGCGCGCGTATCGATTACCTGGTGCCCAACCGCATGATCCATGGCTATGGCCTGACCCCCGAGATCGTGGCTCTGGCGCTCCAGCATCCGCGCCTGGGCCGCCCGGATCTGCTCCTCACCGTGGACAACGGGATCGCAAGTCATGACGGGATCGCTGCCGCCAATGCCGCCGGACTACAGGTCCTGGTCACCGATCATCACCTGCCGGCGGATACGCTGCCGCCGGCCGCGGCCATCGTCAATCCGAACCAGCCGGGGTGCGGCTTTCCAAGCAAGCACCTGGCTGGCGTGGGCGTCGTTTTCTATTTGCTCGCCGCGCTGCGCGCCCGCTGGCGCGAGATCGATGCCAGTCACCCGGCCGCGACTTACCCGATTGCCCAGTTGCTCGATCTGGTCGCCCTGGGAACGGTTGCGGATCTGGTACGCCTGGACGAAAACAACCGCCGACTGGTCGCTGCCGGGCTGAGGACCATTCGCTCCGGGCGTGGCAGCCCCGGGATTCGCGCGCTTCTCACCGAGGCAGGCCGGGACTGGCGCTCGGCCACCACCACCGACCTGGGCTTCACTGTGGGGCCAAGGATCAACGCGGCGGGCCGGCTCGCCGACATCACACTGGGTATCAGCTGCCTGCTGAGCTCGGACGAGGATGAGGCACTCCGGCAGGGTCGGGAGCTCGACCTCATCAACCGTGAACGTCGCGACATCGAGTCCACCATGCACGAGCAGGCGCTCGAGAGCCTCGAGGCACTGCCGCCGGAGCGCTGTTCAGTATCGCTGCACCATCCGCACTGGCACGAGGGGGTGGTCGGGCTGGTGGCGAGCCGGCTGAAAGCCCGTTACGGGCGGCCAGCCTTCGCGTTTGCGAGCTCGGCGGCCGACCCAACGATGGCCAAGGGTTCGGGCCGTTCGATCGCCGGGATCCATCTGCGCGACGTACTGGACCTCATGGCCAAGCGCGCGCCGGGCCTGATCACGCGATTCGGCGGCCATGCGATGGCAGCCGGTCTCAGTCTGCCACTTGCCCATCTGGATCGGTTCGGCGCACTGCTCGAATCCGTGATCGGCGAGACCATCGATCCAGCGATTTTTGCGGCCAGCCTGCCGACCGACGGTGAACTCGACCCGGCTCAGATCGACCTGCC
>CAZAVT010000117.1:0-9918 GCA_964488395.1 uncultured Burkholderiaceae bacterium
AGGACCGGGTGCGCGTTGTGGTCGGCGACGTCGGCGGCGGGTTCGGCATGAAGACCAAGGCCTACCCCGAAGACGTCCTCACCGCCTTTGCGAGCCTGCGACTCGAGCGACCGCGCAAAGGGGTGGCCGACCGGAGTGAAGAGTTCCTGGCCGCCGTGCATGGCCGATCGCTGAAGAGCCACGCCGAGCTCGCGCTCGACGACTCTGGCCGTATCCTGGCCCTTCGGATCGACACGCTTGCCGATATCGGTGGGCATGTCACCCCCTCGGCGCTTGCGATCCCCCTGTTGATCGGACCCTGGGTGTCCACGAGTGTCTACGATATCGGCCTCATCGATATCGCGATCTCGGCGGTGATGACCAACATTGCGCCGCTTGGCGCCTACCGAGGGGCCGGTCGCCCAGAGTCGATCTATCTCATCGAGCGGCTGATGGATGCGGCAGCGCGCCAGCTCGGCATGGACCCCGCCGAGATCCGGCGCCGCAACCTGATTGCTCCGGCCCAGATGCCCTACCGCAACCCCATGGGTCAAACCTACGATAGCGGCCAGTTCGAGTCGCTGCTCGATCAGGGGCTCACCCTGTCGGACTGGCGGGGCTTCGAGGGCAGGGCGGCCCACAGCCGAGCCTCGGGTCGACTGCGGGGCCGCGGCGTCACGACCTTTCTCGAGTGGACCGGCGCCAACGTGTTCGAGGAGCGCGTGACCGTCAACATCACGGCCGACGGCTTCATCGAAATTTACACGGCCACTCAAGCGATGGGTCAGGGCATTGCGACCAGCTACGCGCAACTCGCGGTGGATATTTTCGATGTACCCATCGAACGGGTGCGGATCATCCAGGGAGATACCGACCGTGGCGAGGGCTTCGGCAGCGGAGGCTCGCGGTCGCTGTTCACCGCCGGCTCTGCGGTGCGCGACGCCTCCAGCAAGGCCGTGGACATTGCGCGTCAACAGGCAGCGCAGGCCCTCGAAGTCTCCGCGGGCGACCTGCTCTATCGGGCCGGCCGGTTTCAGGTCCCGGGCACCGATCTCGGCATCGGGCTCTTCGAAGTCGCTGCCCGCCAGCCCGAGGCGAGGATCTTCCTCGAGTCGAGCACCCGGGTCGCCGGCCCCAGCTGGCCCAACGGCTGCCACGTCTGCGAGGTGGAGGTCGACCCGGAGACTGGGGTGGTCCGAATCGACCGATACCAGTCCGTCAATGATGTGGGCCGAGTGATCAGCCCAACCATCGTCGTCGGGCAGCTGGATGGCGGCGCGGTGCAAGGGATCGGTCAGGCACTCTGCGAGCAGGTTGTCTACGACTCGAATGGCCAGATGCTGACCGCGAGCTTTCTCGATTACGCCATGCCACGTGCCGGTCTGGTCGACCAGTTCGACACCCGGCTGGACCAGTCCACGCCCTGCCTCACCAACCCACTGGGGGTCAAGGGCGTCGGCGAGCTCGGCACGATCGGCGCAACACCGGTGGTAGTGAGTGCGGTGCTCGACGCCCTGGCGCGCGCCGGACTGAGCGAGCACGTGGATCGGCTGCAGATGCCATTGACTTCGGAGAAAATCTGGCGGGCCCTGCAGGGCGAGTTCCCGGCAACCGGCCCCGGAGCCCAACGATGAATGCGTTTCAATATCACCGTCCGGCGACACTCGCCGAAGCGTCCGAACTGCTCGCCCGCGGGGACGACCCTCGACTGATCGCGGGGGGCATGTCCCTGCTACCGGCGATGAAGCTGGGTTTTTCTGCCCCTTCCGACCTGATCGACCTGTCGGCGATCCAGGGGCTCTCGACGATCGAGCGTCATGGCAACATGATCCGGATCGGGGCGATGGTGCGTCACCGGGAAGTGGCCGGATCGGCAGTGGTCCAACAGGCGATCCCGGCGCTTGCCGATCTTGCCCGCGGCATTGGCGACCGTCAGGTCCGCGCCCGCGGCACGCTCGGCGGTAGCCTCGCGAACAATGACCCCGCAGCCTGCTATCCCTCGGCCGTGCTGGCGCTAGCCGCCACTGTTGAAACGGACCGTCGCTCGATCAGCGCCGACGATTTCTTCCAGGGCATCTATCAGACGACGCTGGAGCCCGGCGAGATCGTCCAGGCAGTGAGCTTTCCCGTGCCGGTCGCGGCCAACTATCAGAAGTTCCTCCAGCCCGCGTCGCACTACGCGCTGGTCGGCGTCTTTGTTGCCCGGCATGCTGATACAGTCAGAGTCGCGGTCACAGGTGGCGGCAGCGGAGTGTTCCGCTGCTCACCGCTAGAGACTGCGCTGAGTGCCCGCTGGTCGCCTGAAGCGGTTCGAGGGATCCGGATCGATCAGAGCAACTTGAGTTCAGACCTGCATGCGTCAGCTGAGTACCGCGCCCACCTGATTGGTGTGCTGACTGGCCGGGCTGTCAAGGCTGCCCGCTGAGATCGGCGTCATTTGGACGCCCCCACACCAATCGTATCCCCAAAGTCACGCTGGAGGTCCTGATGGATCTATCGCGCTTTCCCCGCCGACGGTATACCGAGGGCTACACGCCCCTTGAGTTCTTGCCCAACTTCACCCGTGCACTCGGTGGGCCAAACGTCTACATCAAGCGCGATGACATGCTGGGTCTCGCTCCCGGGGGCAACAAGACCCGCAAGCTCGAGTTCCTGGTGGCTGAGGCCCTCGCACAGGGCGCCGATACCCTCATCACCTGTGGCGCAGTCCAGTCCAATCACTGCCGACTAACCCTCGCGGCTGCGGTCCGCGAAGGGCTCAAATGCCAGATGGTTCTAGAGGAGCGGGTGGTCAACAGCTACGACGTGAATGCCAACGGCAACAACTTCATGTTCCGTCTGATGGGCGTCGAGCGCATCAAGGTCGTTCCCGGCGGGTCCGACATTCCCGGTGCCATGCAGGCACTCGCCGAGGACCTGGCGCGCCAGGGGCGCAAGGGCTACATCATTCCGGGGGGCGGCTCCAATGCGCTCGGGGCGCTGGGCTATGTAGCAGCGGCTCAGGAGATCCTTGCACAGAGCTTCGACAAAGGTCTGCGGATCGACCGTATCGTCCTGGCCTCTGGTAGTTCGGGCACGCACGCGGGCACCGTGGTCGGCTTGCATGGCGCCAATGCCGACATCCCGGTTATCGGGATCGGTGTCAGCCGTGACCCTGAACAGCAGCAACCGCTCGTCATGCGCGAGGCGGAGCAGACAGCGCAGTTGCTGGGACTGCGCGGCAGCGTGCCAGCCACGACCGTGGTGACCAACGGCGAGTACTGGCGGCCCAAGTATTCGGTGCCCAACGCGCGTATGGTCGAGGCCGTCCAGATGCTCGCGCGCACCGAGGCCATCCTCCTCGACCCGACATATACTGGCAAGGCGATGGCGGGGCTCATCGGTCTGGCACGCCAGGGCGTGCTCCGCAAAGGGGAGAACGTGCTCTTCCTGCACACCGGCGGTTTGCCGGCACTCTATGCGTCGATGTCCGCCGTACTCGGAGAGGAACCCGTCGCCGATTGACGCTCGCGCTCCTGCAGCTCTCGCCACAGCACCTTTCCTGCGGGAGAACGCGGCAGCGACGACACCCGTTCGATCAGCCTCGGGACCTTGTACGCGGCCATCCGCTCCCGCGCCCAGGCGATGATCAGTTCCGGCACGCATTCGGCTTCGCGACCTTCGCGCGGCACAATAAGGGCCTTGACCGTTTCGCCCCGATAAGGATCCTGCGCGCCAATCACACAGACCTCGCGAATCGCAGGGTGAGCGAACATCAGGTTCTCGACCTCGGCTGGCCAGACCTTGAGCCCACTCGCATTGATCATTCGCTTCAACCGATCCACCATCGTGAAGTAGCCCTGCTCATCGCACTGGCCAAGGTCACCCGTCCTGAAGAATCGCTTGCCATCGATCTCGATGAAGGCCTGAGCGGTTTCCTCGGGTCGCTGCCAATAGCCCTTGAAGACCTGGGGGCCATGGGTGACGATCTCGCCGGTCTGGCCGGGTCCGAGCTCGGCACCGGTCTCGGGATCGATGATTCTTGAGTCGACGCCCACATACGGCACACCAAGGCACTGGGCTCGCGGCGCGTTCAATGGGTTGCTGTGCGAAGGCGCCGCGGTCTCGGTGAGGCCATAGCCCTCGATGTACGAGAGTCCGTACTGCTCCCGCAGGCGCTCGGCAACGGCTCTGGGCATGGCCGCGCCGCCACCGCCAATGTAGCGCAGGCTCGACAGGTCGTAGCTCGAACCGTCCGGAGCGGCGAGCAAGTCGATCAGCATGGTCGAGATCGAACCCCAGGCACTGACCTGATGCTCTGCGATCAGCCGGCCGGCGAGGTCCCGGTCCCATCGCGGCATCAGCACCACCGTCGCACCGGTATAGATCGGGATGTTCATGCCCGACTGCATGCCCGTGATGTGATAGAGCGGCAACACGGAGAGAACGATGTCGGCCATGCTCGCACCGCTCCAGAGCGGACCGGCGACCACGTTATGGCCGACGCTTGCATGGGTGTGCATGCACCCCTTTGGTTGGCCAGTTGTTCCTGAGGTGTAGCCGAGCAGCATCAGGTCATCGACGACGCCCAGGTACCCACCAGGTTCGTATCGCCCGGCAAGCGCATCGCGCCAGGCAGTTGAACCATCCGGCAGCGGCGGGTCGGCGAGCAGCCAGGAGCGCCAGCTTTCTGGAACTCCCTCCCCCTCGTACGCCGATGGCGACATGGCGTCGGCATAGCGCACGACCAGGCACGCCTGCACTGGGGCACCCGAACGCAGAATCTCGGGCACAACATCGGCGGCGGCGATCACCACCCGCGCGCCCGAGTCCGACAGATAGTGAGCAAACTCGGCTCGACGGCTCATCGGGTTGGCGGCCACCACCAAAGCCCCGGCGCGCAGCACGGCGTAATACGCGGTCACATACTGCGGGCTGTTCTGCAGGGCCAGCAACACGCGGTCGCCGGGTTGGAGGCCCGCGCACTGTTGCAACCAGCCGGCGAGCGCCTCGCAATCGCGGTGCAGTTGCTCAAAGCTGACTCGATGACCAAAGAAACGGAGCGCGTCCTTGTCGGGATAGCGTCGACGGGTGATGTCGAGGTTGTGCCAGAGGGTTGTCCTAACGGGGGGGATCCGCGCAGGCACGCGCCGTGGCCAGACCGCCCGGTGGGGACCCAACACATCGAAATTGGAACTCATCGTGCGCTCGAAAAGCCCATGCTGCTGAGATAGTATCCCGACGGACGCCTTCCTGGATCCCAACCATGCGCCCTTTCTCGCCACAGGCCTGCGCAGCACCATTCGCCTGCCAAAAGCATCCAGCGCGAGGATCGCGCGCGATGGTCGTCACCAACCACCCGCTCGCCTCGGGCGCAGCGGCACAAATGCTCCTCGAGGGCGGCAATGCGGTGGATGCCGCGGTCGCGGCCTTGTTCACCCTGTCCGTGGTCGAACCCATGATGGTGGGCATCCTGGGGGGCGGCTTGACCCACCTGCGCCAGGCCAATGGTCGGCACCTGGTTCTTGACGGCTTATCGACTGCACCCGCCGCGGCACGGGCCGATCTCTATGAACCACTGTCGATGGAGCTCGATCGCTACCGCGAGACCCGTGACCGGGCCAATGAGTATGGTGCGCTGGCCGTAGCCGTGCCGGGCGCGCTGGCCGGCTGGTGCACGCTCCTGTCCCGCTACGGTCGGCTGTCTCTCGCCGATGTGATCGCGCCCGCTGAACGATTCGCGGCAAAGGGGTTCGCGGTCACACCCTACCTGGCCACCAACGCGATAGCCCATGCGACTGTCCTCGCCCGCGATCCGGGGCTCGCTCGTCTGTTCCTGCCAGATGGTCGGCCGATCGAAGCGGGTGCCCGCCTGGTGCAGTCCGACTATGCAGTGACCCTTCGGCTCATCGCTCGGGAGGGAGCCGCAGCGCTTTACGAGGGCGAGCTCGGGCAGGCTCTGGTCGACGACCTGCGCGCGAGGGGCGGCATCGTTTGCCGGGACGATCTCCTTGGCTATCGGGTCCGCGAGCGCGAAGCGATCCGCGGCCGCTATCGCGGCTTTGAGATCGTCGGTCCACCGCCTCCGGCCTCGTCCGGCGTGCACATCGTGCAAATGCTCAACATCCTGCAAGGCTTCGATCTCGGAGCGCTCGGATTTGGCTCCCCCGAAACGATTCACCTGATCGCCCAAGCGCTGTCCATTGCGTTTGCAGATCGCTCGTTCGCGACCGCCGATCCGGATTTTGTCGACGTACCGGTCGCGGCGTTGATCTCGCAAGACTACGCGGCCGAGCGTCGCGCCCGAATCGACCCGGCACGCGCCCAGCGCTGGCAATCCGGCCTGCCCCGCCATGAGTCGGCGGACACCACGCACCTCACGGTGGCCGACGAAGAGGGCAATATCGTCGCTAGCACCCAGACCATCAATGGGCTCTTTGGTGCAGGCGTGCAGATCGCAGGTACCGGCATGCTTGCGAACAACTACATGTTCAACTTCGACCCGCACCCCGGCTTTGCCCTGTCGGTTGCACCGGGCAAGCGCGTGTTCACCTCGATGTCGCCGATGATGCTGCTGCACGAGGGACGGCCGCGCGCCGCACTGGGATTGCCCGGCGGGCTGCGAATCTTCCCGTCCGCGCTCCAGGCCCTCATCAATCTGATCGACCACGGCATGACTCTCCAACAGGCTGTCGAAGCGCCACGGATCTGGACCGAAGGCGGAGTCCTTGAACTCGAGGATACGATACCCGCGGCAACGGCCAACGCCCTCGAGGCCATGGGCTACCGAATTGCCCGGGTGCCTCGCGTCGCCGGCGGGATGAATGCAGTCGCCTTCGATGACGACGGCCTCATGACGGGTGCGGCCTGCTGGCGCGCCGATGGCACACCGATCGCGGTCTCGGGCGGTCTCGCCCGGGCTGGCGTCGGCTTTTCGATCGTCTGATGTCCACTGGAGTGCTGTTCCGATGAGCGACGCTGTCCGCCGCAAGGTCGTGATCCTCGACCCTCTGAATCCTGCCAGCCTGGAACGATTTCGGGCGCTGCTTCCGGCCTCTTTCGACCTCGTGTGTGCGAGCGCGCGCGGCGATGACCATCTCAAGGCGCTCATTTCGGATGCCGACTATGCCGTCTCTGGCCAGGTCGCGGTATCCGGTCCGGTTCTCAGGGCAGCGCGCCAGCTGAAGCTGCTGCACAAATGGGGGGTCGGCGTCGACAACTTCGATCTGGAGACCGCACGTGCGCTAGGCATCCAAGTGGCGCGAACGACCGCCGGCAACGCGGTGCCAGTTGCCGAATACACGATCGCCCTGACGCTGGCGGCGATCCGCAATCTCGGTTTCGGACACGCCGAACTCAAGAAAGGACAGTGGCGCGGTTTCCCGCTCCCCCAGGACAGCTTCATGGTGTCCGGGAAGACGGTTGGCATCATCGGTTTCGGCGCAATCGGCCAGCAAGTAGCAAAACTCCTATCCGGCTTTCGCTGTCGGATCCTTTATGTGAAGCGCACCCCGCTCGATGCCGATTCGGAGCGGGCCCTCCATGCTGAATTCACGAGCCTCGACCGACTGCTCGCCGAGTCCGACATCGTTACCCTCAACTGTCCGCTCACGCCCGAAACCGCCGGGATGATCGACCGGGCCGCTCTGACCCGCATGAAGCGAAGCGCGATCCTGGTCAATGTCGCTCGCGGCGGTATCGTCAACGAAGTGGATCTGTATTGGGCACTCAAGGAGCGGGTGATCCATGCGGCAGCCACCGACGTCTACGAGGTCGAGCCGCTGTCGCCCGATTCACCGTTACTCACCCTCGATAATCTGGTCGTGTCGCCCCACCTCGCCGCACTCGCCGCCGACAATTTCGATCCGGTGGTGAAGCGGATGATCGCGAACTTCGAGCGGGTCGAGCGTGGCGAAGCCGTGCCTGATTTTGAATCCGTCGTCCGCTGAAAGCGGATCGGCAGGGCACCGATCACGCTTGATCCAATCCGAAAAGCCATGCCATGATGCAATAAACCCCGCGCACGACGGGGCCTCGGCAGCCCAACCGCCCGAGTCAGGGAGACGCTCATGAACAGGCTCATCGCAGTGCTGGCGGCGACACTTGCTGTCGCTTTGACCGCGCCCGTGTCGGCGCAGACCACCTGGCGCATGGCGACCAAGATGCCGCAGGACGGCCCTGAGGGCCGGGTCTTCCAGTTCTTCGCGGATCAGGTTGCCAAGCACACCGATGGCAAGCTCAAGATCACGGTCTACCCCAATGAGCAGCTGGGCAAGGAGGCGGCGATCCTCGAGCAGCTGAAGATGGGCACGGTCCACATCTATGCCGAGGGCTCGGCCTTTCTCGAGAAATGGGAGCCCGATATCAAGTGGGCCTCAGCAGCCTTCATGTTCAAGGATCGCGACCACTGGGTGCGCTTCATGAACTCGCAGCTGGTCAAGGGTTGGTTCGAATCAGCCCGGCAGAAATCGGGCGTCAGCATTCTCGGAGATCAGACCGGTATCCTGCGGGGCCCCTACCGTGTGCTCCTCACCAAGGACCCATTGAAGTCGGTTCAGGACCTGTCCAAGGTCAAGGTACGGATGCACAACTCCAAGATCAGCGTTGAACAGTGGAGTCACCTCGGGGCCGAGGTCAGGGTTCTGGGCTGGGCCGAGACCTACGAATCGATTGGGCGTGGGGTGGTGAACGCGGTGATCAGTCCGGTGGCGCTCGTCGAGAGTATGAAGTTCTACGAAGTCGCACCGCACATCACCAAGATCGACGAATACTGGCAGTCGGTCGCACTGATGATGAATCAGCGCGCCTACGATCGCCTGCCCAAGGATCAGCAGCAGGCACTGCTGCGAGCCCAGCAGGAGGCCGCAGACTTCAGTCTCAAGGTGATGGGTGAAGAGGTCAACGGTTCGCTCGAGCGCATGAGAGCCAAGGGGGCGACGTTCAGCCAGCCCGATCTCGGGCCCTGGATCGCGCGGATGCAAGCCTTCTACGAGCGGCTCGAAAAGAGCGGCGAGCTGCCCAAGGGTTTCCTCGAAACGATCGAAAAGACCCGGCGCTGAACCCGTGCTGGCTCTGATGCCTGCTGCCTCTGCGGACCAGCGATGAGCCTGTCATCTCTGGCGCGTCCCCTCGATGCGCTGCTCAAGGCAGCCGAGCGCCTGTTTCTGGTACTCGCTAACAGCTGCCTCGCGCTGATGCTGCTGATGAATATCTTCAACATCGGCTGGCGAGCCATCACGGACCGCAACATCAACTTCGTCTGGCCCTGGACCGGATTGTTGTTCGTGTGGATGTGCTTCTTTGGCTTTTTCGTGATCTACCGTCGATCCCATGACATCACGGTCGACTTCTTCGTCGACCTGATCGGACCCAAGGCCAGGCATTTCACACGGATCATGTCGGACCTGATCATCGTCGGCCTGATGACCCTGCTGCTGATCGAAGCGCCCCGCACGCTCGAGAGTCAGGTGGGCAGCATGGAGTTGATCGAACTCGAACGCTACTGGATGAGCGTGCCGCTCTTCATCTCGGCCGCACTGGTCGGACTGCATTTCCTGCGTGACCTGATTGGCGCGATCTCCGGCGAGATCGAGCATCGCAAGCACTTCGACCTGTCTCACTGATCGAGGCAACGGCACTCATGGCACTGGCTCTTTTCCTCGGTTTCACGATCTTGATGCTGCTGCGGGTGCCCGTTGCGATGGCGATCGGCGGCGCTGTCGTCGTCACCCTCGTTTCGGCTGGTTTCGGGGACAGTCTCTACATCGTCCCGCAACAGGTCCTGGAAGGCATCGACAACGCGTCGCTGGTGGCCGTACCCTTTTTCATTCTGGCCGGCAACCTGATGAACGTGAGTGGAATGACAGACCGGATCTTCACCTTCGCCATGACGCTGGTGGGGCACATGAAGGCGGGTCTCGCCCAGGTCAATGTACTCGGTTCGATGATCTTCGCAGGCGT
>CAZAVT010000118.1:0-6116 GCA_964488395.1 uncultured Burkholderiaceae bacterium
CACGAAGCTTCGGGTGATCGCTGGCAAGACCACCCTCGATGCAATTAGGGCGCTCCAGGCGACTCCCGTCGCGATTTCCGCGTCCGAGATGTCCGCGGCGCTCTCCCAGGGGGTCATCGATGGCATGCTAACTTCACCCGCGGGCTGGGCGAGCGTGGTGGGGATTACGGCCAAGTACGCAACGCTCTACCCAGGCATGTCGCTCGCAACCTCGGCCGTGACGGTGGATAAGAAGTGGTGGGATGCGCGAAGCGACGAGCATCGCCGGATTCTTCAATCGACCCTCGATGAGATCGTTTCCCGGCAGTGGGCAGAGACCGTTAAGGCGGATGAGGAATTGATCCAGAAGATGGTGGCGCAAGGCGGTGTTTACCGCGCGCGTAGCTCCCGCGGCTGAGGTGGAGCGCCTGAAGGCTCGGATGGCCCCTGCCGGTGATGAGTTCCGCAAGCAGCATGCGGCAGTCGTCAAACAGGCCGAAGAGCTCCGCAAGTCCTGCGGCATTTGAGCCTGAGCTCCGGATTGTCCTCTCCATCACCACGCGGCCGGGAGCCGCTGCCCGACATCGCGGTGCTGGGTGTCTTCAGTCGCCTGGTTTTGGGGCTTGCTGCGGCGGCCTTGTTGGTTTCGATGGTCTTGATGGTGTACGAGGGAGCCCAACGCAAGCTCGCCGACACGAGTTTCGACTGGCTCGAGGAAGTCGTTCGTTTCCTGTTGCTGTGGGCGTTTTTCGCAACACTCGGCATCGCGGGGTTTCGCCATTGCCACATCCGTACGGAGATGCTGCTTGCCCGGTTCTCGCCGGCTGTGCAGCGCCTGACGTGGATCTTTTCGTGTGTGTTGGGGATCGGCTTCTCGATCATCCTGGGCGGCTCGTCAATCGCGCAACTGCAGCGCTATTACGTGACCCGCATGGTGTCGGATTCGACGCTCGAATTTCCCATGTGGGTCGTTTTTCTCGCGTTACCGGTGGGCGCTGTGTTGATGATGGCCTACTACCTCATCGCATTGCGCTATGCCTGGCGGGGCCAGGATCCTTTCACCCCGTCCTCCACCGACTCTGCAACTGATCCTGAGGCTCAGCCCCTGCTATGACCACCACGCTGCTCGCGACGCTCGGGCTTCTGTTGCTGATGGCACTTGGCGTGCATGTTGCTGTCTCGATGGGGGTCATCTCGAGCCTGATGGTGATGTCGATCGACCGGGTACCTGTAACGGTCATCGCGCAAAATGTCTTCAATTCTGTCAACAGTTATCCGCTGATGGCCATTCCGATGTTCATTCTGATGGGTAACTTGATGATGCGCGGGCGGATCGTGACGATCCTGCTCCTGTTGATCGGCAGCATCGTTCGAGCGGTGCGCGGCGGGCTGGCACTGACCGTAATGTTGTCCTGCGTTTTTTTCGCAGCAGTATCGGGCTCGAGCGTCGCATCGGCCTCGGCGATCGGCGCTTCGGCCGTCAACGAATTGAAGCGGGAACACTACCCCCCACGATTTGCCGCTGCGCTGGTTGCCGTGGGAGGGACGCTGGGGCTGATGATCCCGCCCTCGCTGGGCTTCATCCTGATCGGTTCGATCGTCGGGCTGCCCGTCGACAAGCTGTTCATCGCCGGCATCTTGCCAGGGCTCACCGAGGCAGCGTTGCTGTTGTTGACCACGTACGGGCTTTCTCGCCGAAACGGGTACGGCGGCCCGGCGCAGCCTGCTGACCCTGGCCTCTTTCTCCGCAAATTGCCCTACGCGAGCGGTGCGCTCTCGATGCCCGTGCTGGTCATGGGCGGGATCTATCTCGGAATTTTCACGCCGACCGAGGTATCCGCTCTTGCTGCTGCCTATGCCATTATCCTGTGTGTGCTGATCTACCGCACATTGGGCTGGCGCGATGTCTGGCACGCGTCGCAGGACTCGATCCTGCAGACCACGATGATTTTCGCGGTCGTTGCTGGAGGCAGCCTGATTGGCTTCATCCTCGCGCGCATGGGCGTGTCGGCATCGCTCGTGAGCTTCATGGAATGGCTCGAACTCACGCCCTGGCAGTTCCTTCTGCTGGCCAATATCGTGCTGTTGATCCTGGGTACCGCACTCGATGGTGTGGCGATGATTGTGTTGACCGCACCGCTGCTCTTTCCGATGGCCCAGCACCTCGGGATCGATCCAGTTCATTTTTCGGTGA
Organism: uncultured Burkholderiaceae bacterium; assembly: GCA_964488395.1. Classification (GTDB taxonomy): domain Bacteria; phylum Pseudomonadota; class Gammaproteobacteria; order Burkholderiales; family Burkholderiaceae_E; genus SYIM01. The sequence continues at coordinate 2,174 of CAZAVT010000118.1, forward strand.
TCATGGTGGCGAACGTCGAAATCGCAACCCTGACGCCGCCAATCGGTCTCAATGTGTTCGTGATGAGCGCGACCTCCAAACTTCCGGTCGAAGAAGTATCGCGCGGGGTTTATCCCTTCTACCTCACACGGATCGTGGGCCTGATGATCATCACCTACGTGCCCTGGTTGTCGCTCGCCTTGCTGCCGGGCTAGGGTTGGGCGTCGCGGTCTAGCCCCGGCTACCTCGACCGACCGCTGCCCCCAGTACCCCGTTCCATTCGACGATCAGGCTCAAGGCTTTCCGGGCGCGGGTGATGCCGGTATAGACGAGTTCGCGGCTGAGCAGCTGCCCGGCCGTCCGTCCCGGGAGCACCAGGACCGTGTGCTCGAACTCGGAGCCCTGACTTTTGTGGACCGTCATAGCGTAGGCGGTTTCTACTTGGTTGAGCCGATTGACGGAGACGGCCCGCAAGGCGTCGCCATCGAGGAAATAGACCTTGAGCCGTTCCGACCGGTCTTGGGCGGGCAGGGTGATGCCGATATCGCCGTTGAAGACGCCGAGCGCACGGTCGTTTCGCGTGACCATCACCGGACGTCCCGGATACCAGCTCAGGCCTCCCGACTGCAAGAGCCCCTCGGCAGCGAGCCTGCGCTCGATCGCCAGGTTGAGTCCTGCCACGCCCCAAGGGCCCTCGCGAACAGCGCAGAGCACCCGAAACCGGTCGAACGCCTGAATCACCGCTTTGATCCACGTCGTCTTCGTCTCGTGATCAGCGCCCGTCGGGCTTTGCCGCAGTAGCTCGCAATAGTCACGGTAGCAGGCGTTCGTCCCGGTACGCCCAAGCACCGCAATGTCGCTGATGGCTTCTGGCGTGATCGGGCTGCGAGCGCGCCATAAGGATCCGCTGGTGTCGTGATCGATCATCTGCAGTAACTGGGACTCGCTCGCGCCACTATTGACCGCTTTTGCAAGCTCACCCAGAGATCCGTCGAATCGCCGGCTTTGTCGGAGCATCACTGTTTGCTGTGACAGTGCGGAAGGCGCGAGACGCCACTCCGACGATGCTTGAGGCTCTTTCACGATCATGGCAGCCGGGAGCGATTCACCGCTCGCCCGCTCCAACCAGGCCGCTGTTTCTGGGGTGTAGTGACCCTGCTCTGCGCCGGCGCAGAGTTGGCCCAGTACCGCGCCTGGCTCGACCGACGCCAGCTGATCCTTGTCGCCGAGCAGGATCACCCGGGCCTTCGCCGGCGTTGCTCTGAGGAGTGCCGCCATCATCTCCAGGTGAATCATCGAGGCTTCGTCGACGATCACCACGTCGATCGCCAGCGGATGACCCGCATTGTGGCGGAAGCGACGACTATCGGGTCGGCTGCCTAGCAACGCGTGCAGCGTTTGGGCGGCTCCGATTTGCCGGGTAAGCCCACTCAAGTCGATCCTGCCCGCGAACTGATCCTGCAATCCGGCGAGCGACTGATCAATCGACTGCTTGAGTCGGGCTGCAGCCTTGCCGGTGGGCGCTGCCAGCGCGATTCTCATCGTCTCTGGTCTGGGGCTCATGGCGAGTAGCAGCGCAAGCAGCCGTGCAGCGGTGAAGGTCTTACCGGTGCCTGGCCCACCTGTGACGATCGTGAAGCGTCCTCGCAGGGCGAGGGCGCAGGCCATCCGCTGCCAGTCCGGCTGGGTGTTGAGCGCACTGGCGGCTGTGGGCTGGTCGATCTGTCCCCGCGCGCCGTCGAAGAGGCGCCCGATCCAGTCGCGTAACGCCAGTTCGTCGACCGATTCCAGCGTGCTGCAGCGCTCGCGCACTGCCTCATCGATCGTCCGCTGATCCCGCCAGAACCGGCGCAGGTAGAGCATCGGCCCGTCGAGCACCAGCGGTTGCCCGAGGTCGACTGGATTGGATGAGGCGGCATCGAGAACGCTTGGACTGGCCCGCAGCTCGGCGAGCCATCCCGGTTCGTACGACGGTAGACCACGCCACAGGGCCTCGAGGTCGGCCTGCACGTCGGAGGGCCAACCGAAGGCATCGATTTGGGGAGTCTCGAGCCAGGGCAAGGGCAGCTGGGTGTGACCCAGGCTTTCCAGACGCGACAGAAGCGCCGCGGCGACGGTTAGCGCAGGTCCGGCTGTCGGATCGAGACTCGAGATGAATTCGGCGAACGCGACATCGAGCCGACGCAGCCATCCCTGCTCGCGAAGGCGGGTCAGGGATCCGAGAGTCGCTGCCTGCGTTGCGCTCGCGGTGGGTACCGTCATCCGAGAGCCTCCGGCGGGACGCCAAGGGACTCGTCGAGCGCTTCGAGCAGTTCGATCACACCAGGGTCGGCAAGGATCGCGTACTCGCCAGCCACCGAGCCGTCGATGCCACGAATGAACCAGTAAATCGCGCCCCCGAGGTGGGTGTGCGGCGCATAGCCCGACCCCAAACGGGACCGCAGCTGCCGATGCATCGCGAGCAGGTAAATGGCCGCCTGGACATCATAGCGATGGCGCGCCATTTCGCTCGCGAGCGCCGATCGGCCATAGGCGGATGCTCCGAGGGGGGCAGCACCTCCCGAATCGACGCGCGGCCGATTGGTCTTGTAATCCAGGACCCAGTAACGTCCCTGGTGCTCGAAGACCAAGTCTGCATACCCCATCAGCATCCCTCGGAGCGTTCGCACCGGCAGTTCCGGGCGGTCCATGCCACCGAGCAGGTACCGTCGGCACAGCCGATCGACTGCAGGGGCCTGCAGCGACTCCACCGGCATCCAGAACTCCATTTCGCTGATGCGACTGCGCAGCTCTGAGAGAGGGGCTCCGAGGGCTGGCAGCTTCGTTCCAAGAAGCGCACGCATCCATTCGATCAGGTCGTCGGCGTGAGCCGAGTGCCCGGACCGCAGGCATCGGGCACGGAGTGCCTCGTCCATCCAGGACTTCCCACGCAGATCAAATTGCTCGGTTGCCAGCCACTCCAGGACACCATGAATGAAGTCACCGGCCCGAGCACCTCCTGGGAATCGATGCCAGCCGCGGGCTGTCGGGAGGGTACTGCGACCGACCTCGGCGGCCGCCCGTTCCGCGATGGACGCGACGGGCCTCTCATCCTCAGCCGGCCTGCGGGCCAGAAGCGGCGCTAGCGCCGGTGCCTCGGCATCACGGGTCAGAGAAGTGTAGCTACCCGGGCTCCACCAGCGTTCGAAGGGGGCGGCATAGACCGGAGGCTCGACGAGCGGCGGTAGGGACTCATCGCGCGATAGTCGGGTCAGCGAGGGGGCGTGCGGCGCAGGCTCGAGCAGGATGCGAGGCCCCGCCGCCGGCCGATCGACGTCATTCGCCGCCTCCGCCTCGCGCGCTCGGTTGACCCGTGTTGCGAAAGCCTCCAGCGCGTCATGCCACTGTGGGCCTTCGAGTCCCGCGGTGCCTGCAAGGAGATAGCCTGGGGCGCTAAAGCGGGTCTGACAAGCTTTTGCCTGTCGGTAGTGCAGCGAAGCAAAGCCCATCCAAACCGCAAATCTTGCGCGGGTCAGGGCGACGTAAAACAGTCGAAGGTCCTCTCGCAGCCGCTCAAGATCAGCTTGGGCGAGTTGGGCATCACCGACATCGATAGCGATCGTGCGCTCTCCGTCGTCATCGACCAGGGACAGTACGGCCTCTAGACTCGCCGTTTCAACGCGTCTGAAAGCGCAGGCAAAGGGCAGGAAGACAAGGTCGTAGGCAAGGCCCTTGCTCTTGTGGATGGTGATCACCTGAATGAGGTCGGCGTCGCTCTCGAGGCGCAGTACCTGATCGTCGCCCGGGGTCGTAGTGCGCTGTTCGATCTGTTCCGCCAGCCATCGAATGAGTGGCTGTTCGCCCTCCACCTCGACGCTTGCCTGCTGCAACAGTTCCGCCAGATGAAGCACATTGGTGAGACGTCGTTCACCCTCTGCAATGAGTCGCCATCGCGCGGGACAATCGAACTCGTGAAGCAGTCGTC
>CAZAVT010000118.1:6126-9885 GCA_964488395.1 uncultured Burkholderiaceae bacterium
TGGGCTTGCCAAAATTGCCGTAAACGACGGATCCGAACCGACGCGAGGTCATAGGCATCTTCGTCCTCTGACAGACTCGCTAGGTCGTCCAGGGGCAGGCCCAGTGTGGAAGTGGCTAGAGCCGCCCGGACTTTTGAAGGCTCATCGGGCGAGCTGACGGCCCTGAGCCAATGCAGCATGTCGGAAGCCTCGATCGTCGCGAAGACCGAGGCCTGTTCGGACTGAAAAATCGAGGCAAGCCCCCGCTCCCGCAGCGCTTCTCGGACGGAGCGCGCCTCATGGTGGTCCTTGACCAGGATCGTGATGTCGGCCGGCCGCAGTCGTCGCAAGTGCTGGCTTCGGTCACGAAAGCCCACCTGCTCGTCATTGAGCCATCGCACGATCTGTTCGGCGCAGCGCGCCGCGAACAGTGTGCGGCTGCGGGTGCCGTTGGTCGGCTGCAGATCGTATTGGATGGTGAGTGCTGGAATCGGCCCACCGCGGTCGCTAAAGATTTCATTCAGTCCGGCCGCTCGGGCGCTCGAAAAGGGCATCCGGTCATCGTCTGGCCGGCGAAAGCGGAAGGCTCCATCAGCACCCTGGCTTTGCGCTTCACGGTCGATGCGTTGCTCAGCGCCCTCGAACCAGGCATTGACGGCATCGACCAACTCCACCGTCGATCGACGGTTGGTGTCGAGCGCGTAGATCCTGCCCTTGCAAGCGGACCGGGCTTTCAGGTAGCTGAAGATGTCGGCGCCGCGAAAGCCATAGATCGATTGCTTGGGGTCGCCAATGAGGATCAAGGCGGTCGCCGGGTCATTATCGGCGCAGCGGTAGAGCATATTGAAGAGACGGTACTGCTCGGGAGAGGAGTCTTGAAACTCGTCGATCATCGCTACTGGAAACCGATCGATGATGCGCTGGCGCAGTCGGCTCCCGCTGGGACCGGTCAGTGCTGATTCGAGTCGACGCGTCATGTCGGCGAAACTGAAGCTACGCGCCTGCTGCTTCAAGGCTTCAAGCCGCTCGACCACGCGTCCGGCCGCGTGTTCGCGAAGGCTGCTGGAGAGGGGGCGGAGTGACTTCAGATCCCGGCTCAACTGGACGAATTCCTCCAGGAACGGCGGTAGTCGCAGGTTTTGCTGATCGCCCTTGTAGATTGAGCGGATCCCCTCGGGGGTCAGGGCCCGCAGGGCCGTTTCACTCAGGCCCAGCTGATTCGAGACCGGGTTCGCGGCCCAGGTCGCCAACCGGTTCATCCATCCGGCGAAGGTGTTCGAACTCAGCTTGCGGCGATCCCAACGGCCAGCTGTGCCACCAACCTCGGACTGGTACCAGTCCTTCATCCCCTGGACGCGCTCCGTCCATCCGAGGCTCAGCCGTGCCAGGTTCTCACGTTCGACCGCAATACAATGTTGAGCGCACTCCGAAAGCGGCCGTGGATCGATCGGCCAGTCGCGCGTGCGCTTGAGCATGGGGGACAGCGATTCCCTGAGCGCCTCGGCATCCTTCCATGTGGCACACACCGTTGCGAGGGCCTCACCCTCCAGGGGGTAGACCTGTTGGCGCCAATAGTCCTGGATCGCTTCGGCGATCAGAGGTCCTTCCTGCGCGAGGAGTGTTTCATCAAAAGGATGACCGGTCTCGAACGCATGCTCGTGCAAGACCTTCTGACACCAGGCATCGATGGTCATCACGGCGGCATCGTCCATCGCCTGCGCGGCAGTGTGCAGTTGCCAGGCGGCCTGGCTTCGTGCTTCGCCGATCGGGTAGGTGGACTGGAGCGTCTTCAAGAATTCGTCCGGTGGGTCCTCGGTCGCGGTGTCTCGGAGGGCCTGGGCTGCATCCAGAAGGCGCTCACGGATGCGATCGGACAACTCTCGCGTCGCTGCGCGGGTGAACGTCATCACCAGGATCTGGCCCGGCACGAGAGCGGGGCCGTAGGCCGTCCGCTGCTCGAGCGCGTCGGCCTGAATCCCGTGGCCGAGCACAAGCCGTAGATAGAGCGTTGCGATCGTCCAGGTTTTGCCAGTTCCAGCGCTGGCTTCGATCAGGCGCGAGCCCCACAGGGGAAAAGTCGAAGGCTCCAGTGGCTTGGCCGTGCTCATGGATCGACCTCATCGATCCCCGTTGTGGTCAGCCGTGCAGGCTGGGTGTGATGGCTGATCCATCGCTCGAGAGGACCATAGATCCGGTGGGCATAGATCTCGAATCGCCCGTCCTGGCTGAGTTCGTCAAAGTCGGCGAAGCAACGAGCGAGGCAGGTCTCCTCAACCTCGCCGAAGGCGTTGTGGTCGTCGCCCTCGTAGGCGCGGGCCGCAGGCTCGCGCGGATCGCCTTTCCCCTCGAGCCAGGCCAACGCCGTCCTCGGTGCGACGGGAAGCGGAGCGTCCTGTCCCTCACGCCAGCAGTGCAGCAGCGTCGATCAGGTGCTGCGCGCCTCATCGGTAGCGGGCGAGCTGATCTGAACCATCGCGTCCTTGCCGATTAGCAGGCCCCGGTCGGCGATGCCGGAGGCTGAAGCGAGCAGACTGCGGATCCAGCTCTCGATCAGCTTGTCGCCCTGTGCCTTGGGTCGCCCGGAGGCTTTATGCAGCAGACGGCTTGGACGAAGCTCGCACCAAAGTGCCTCGGTGGCATTCTCGGTGTTTCTCGCACCGATTCTCTGTTCGAGCCAGTCTTCGAGGATCACGCCATCCGACTCGTAGCAAATCGCTCGACGTTCGAGCGTCCGTGGGTAGCTGGCCCGGGTACGGCACCAGGCCGCGATCATGGGTTCGAGCTCCTCACGCAAGCCCTCCCAGATCGGCTGACTAGGGCCACCGATCGGTAGCCGGCCGCTTCTGACCAGTTGCGCATGAAGGGGTTCGATCAGGGCGGGAAGGTCAGCGGCAGCAAGGGTTTCAGGAGGGCGGTCAGCGAGCCCTGCCAGCAGGCAGGCCGAAAGCTCGTCGACGATGGCGTGGCGCTCCAACGCATGGAGCCTGAAGGGCTCGAGATCTGGCAACGCCGGTAACGCATCGTCGAACCGCACCTGGAGACGGTTCTGGAAAAAGGCTTTGACGGGATTGCGCAGAAACTGTGTGAGCCGCGCGATCGTGAGTGCTGTGCCCGATTTGAGGGTCCGCAATGGCGCCTGACTGACGAGACGGTCCTCGCTCGGCGACGACGTTGCGCTCACCGCCCCAGACGCAGGGCTGGTGGCGCCCTGGTGCGCTCGTCGCCACTCCACCGCCAGGGTCGTGAGCTGCGGATTACCCTCGAAATAGCGGCGACTGAAGGGCTGGAGGGGGTGCACGGTGGTGCGCTGCTCGACGACCGATTTGTCCCAGCCCTGGCGGAGATAATCTTGCAGCTGCGTGACCAGGACCGAGGCAGGCTGATCGCTGTTGTCACGCGCGCTTCGCCCGCTCCAGCTAAGGTAGAAAACCCGGCGAGCCGACAGCAGCGCCTCGAGCATCAGTTGTCGATCATCGTCGCGCCGTGCACGGTCGCCAGGGCGTCGCTGGCCTGGTTCATTGATCAGGTCGAAGTCGTTTCCCGGGCGGCGCCGCGGAAAATCCTGTTCGTTCATGCCTAGTAGGCACACCACCTCGAAGGGGATCGCTCGCATCGGGGTGAGCGTACAGAAGGTGACCCCGCCCGCTCGAAATCGACGTCCCAGCGAAGGACGCTCAAGCGCGTCGAGCCAGACTTGCCCGACGACCGCAAGCGGGAGGCGACCCGAGTAGCCCGCCAGCGCACACTGCTCGAGCCAGTGTTGAAGCGAATCGTCCAGTG
>CAZAVT010000119.1:0-9876 GCA_964488395.1 uncultured Burkholderiaceae bacterium
GTCGAGCGCGCCAACATGATCGAGCATTGGAAGGCGCTGCAGCCTTTCGTAAAGCCCGATCGCTCGATCGTCGGGCAGTCCTGCATGACGGGTGCAGCCGAGGAATTTATCGGCCACGGCCTGTGGCGACAAGGGCGTGTCCGCGTGGCCTGCTGCTCGCCGAACACGCGGTGATTCGAGCACCCGACCATCGTCGAGGTGGACAAAGATCTGATCAAACGGCGCGGCGTCGCGCCACCCCGGTTCGAAAGCCTCGGTGGTTTCGAGGCGCGTGCAAGCCATCAAGCGCTGCAGGAGCGGGCTGAGTACCACCTCGTCTCGCAGCTCCTTGAAACCCACGGCACCGTAAACCAGCGCTGCGCACACGGCGAAGGGCAGGCTGAACTTCGCCTGCAGGCTGTCCTGCGGCAATGCGTAAGGCATGACCGCGGCGTGACGTACGCTGACATGCGCCACGATCGATGTGATTCGATTGGGGTCAGGCGTCTGAGCCGCCCGCAGAGCGAGCGCCGCGTCGATGCCGCGTTGAGCAGCGCCTACGACCGGATACTTCTTGATGTTGAGCCCGAGCTTTTCGCAGCGCCATCCCGCTGGCAGGGGCGAGCTCAGGTCCACCCGACCCGCCGGTGAAAGCGCCTTGAGCAAGCCTCGTCCGCCCTCGATGGCGCGCGGAGAGGCGGCAAGGCCAGCGCGCGCCATCGACGCCGCCTGAACCCCCACGCTCGCGGCGCGGCCGCCGTGCCAGGGCTTGGCCATGGTGCCGAAGTTCTCGAAGATGCCGCCGGCGCTCGATGCTGCGAGCGCCAGGGCATCCGACATTTGGGCCACCGACAGACCCCAGACCACGCCGGCCGCGACGGCAGAACCCAGGGGCCCGAGCACCGCTGTCGGATGCCAGCCTTTGTCGTAGTACAGGTCCGGTTCGCGCAGGAAAGCATCGGCCCAGACTTCATAACCGGCCGCATAGGCCTGCAGCATGCGTGACCCGCTCGCGCGGGCGCTTTCTGCGGCCGCCAGGATGGCCGGGACCAGAACGGCGCTCGGATGATTGGAAAACGCGAAATCGTCGTAATCAAGCGCGTGCGCGGCCGTCGCATTGACGAGCGCTGCCTGACTTGGGTGGGTCCGATCGGGTCGATCAACCAGCCAGCACTGGGCGTTACCACCCTGCTCGACGACCCATTGCGACAGTCGTTCAACCGCGGGCTCGCGCGCGCCCGCCAGCATCACGCCCATCGCATCGGTGAAACCGAGGGTCGCCACGCGCTGGACCGCCTCCGGCAGTGGGCGCTCGCCCATCTCTGCAGCAAATTCGGCATAGATCCGCGTGAGCGGCAAAACAGCAGCGGGGACAGTCGCATCAGTCATAGACGTGACTTTACCGCAGGAGGATTGGCGTCGGTCTGGGCTGCACCAGGCTTGCGACCTCGCGCCAACCCACCTAGACTTTGGCCGCGGATAAGCCCGACCCCGACCCCCATGAACGATATCAGCATGACGCCCGGCCCTAATGCGTTCGGTTGCCGAATCGACGGAATCGAAATTGGTCGCGGCATCAGCGCCGATCAATTCGCGATCATCGAGGCGGCGCTTCATCGTCATCTCGTCGTCTGCGTGTCGGGGGAGCCTTACGGGCCAGAGCAGCTGGTCCGGTTCGGGCGATGGCTTGGGCCCCTGGAGATCAGCGTGGCCAAGTCGTTCCACCACGGGACCGTGCCCGAGGTGACGGTTCTTTCCAACCGTGTCATCGAGGGTCGCCCCGAGGGCTCTGCCGATGCAGGGCAGATGTGGCATACCGATATGTCGTACAACCAGATTGCCGGCCGTGCATCAGTCCTGCACGCGCATCAGGTGCCGATCCGCGACGGCCGAGCTCTAGGCGATACCGCGTTTCGCGACATGCATGCCGCTTACGAAGCGCTGCCGCGGGATCTGCGTGAGCGGCTCGATTCGCTTGAAGCCGTCCATGAGTTTGAAAAGATCTGGGACACCATGCGAGCGCGTGGTTCGCCTCGTCCGCCTTATACCGATGCTCAGCGTCGGCAAAAGCCCGCCGTAGTTCACCCCGTGGTGCTTCGTCATCCCTGGACGGGCCGCAAGGGCCTGTACGTGAATCGTGGGCTGACCCGGCGCATCCTGGGCTTGCCGGCTGCCGAGAGCGATCAACTGCTGGAGTTCCTCTACCGGCATGCCGAGGATGAGCGTTTCGAGTTTCGGCATACCTGGCGGGTCGGCGACACGCTGATCTGGGACAACTGTGCCACCATTCATCTCGCGACCGGTGGCTATGGTGCGGACACGCCCCGCGTGATGATCCGCACCCAGGTGCTCGGTGACGAAGCGCGCTACCGGCAGACCAACGGCACGATGGGCAATCGCCTGGCCGAATCCGTTCAATGAACCCATCGAGGAGTCTTCCGATGAAGCAATCCGATCTCAAGACGCGCAGCGCCGCACGGTGCCTCGCTGCCTCGGCGCTCTTGCTGGCCGTCGCTACGCCATTCGCGCAGGCGCAGGACTTTCCAAGCAAGCCGATCAAAGTGATCGTCCCCTATTCAGCCGGTGGGCCCACCGATCTGATGGCGCGCGCGGTGGCCCGTTACATGGCCAGTGCGACCGGGCAGCCAGTCACGGTCGAGAACCGGGGCGGTGCGGGTGGCACGATCGGTACGGCACAGGTCGCCCGCTCGAGCCCCGATGGCTACACGCTGGTGGTGAACGGGACGCTTGGCCACGCCTTGGGCCCGATGCTGCGGCCCAAGACGGCTGGCTACACGGTGGCCGAGATGTCGGCGGTCGGGATTTTCAGTACCAGTTCCAACTTTCTCGTCGTTGCGCCATCGCTCAACGTCAAGTCGGTTGCTGAGCTGATCGCGCGTGCCAAGGCTGAGCCCGGCAAAATCACGTTCTCGTCTGCAGGCCCGGCGAGCAATCCTCACCTGGGTGCCGAATTGTTCAAGGCGCTCGCCGGCATCGACATGGAGCACGTCGCCTACAAGGGAGTATCGGACACCGTGGCCGATTTGGTCAGTGGTCGCGTACCGGTCGCGTTCGCCAGCCCAACTCTCGCGGTGCCACTGATCAAGGACAACCGTGTCCTCGCGCTCGCGACGACCGGCGAGCAGCGGATGAAGGGCTGGGAACAGTTACCGACGATCGCGGAAGCGGGTCTGCCCAAGTATGTCTTCGAGTCGACCTATATCCTCGTCGCCCCCGGCAAGACGCCGGCGCCGATCATGGCGCGTCTGAACCAACTGTTGCAGCAGTCGCTCGACGATCCGGAGACCCGTGTCTCCCTCGATAAGCTGGGGCTCGAGGTGATGAAGAACACCGTCGCCGATGCGGATCGGATGGTTCAGGTCGAGCTGGATCGCTGGGGCGACATCATCAAGCGTCTGAATCTGAGCCTGGAGTGAGCGCGCAGGGGGCGCGGCGCCCGGTGCGCGACCGAGCGTCGAGTGCTGTGGGCGCGATGCAAGCCGGGGGCTTGCGCGCGCGGATTCATGCCGGTGAGCGGCTGAGCGGCTGTTTTGCCTTCATGCCCTGCGCTCAGGCGGTCGAGGTGCTCGCTCTGGCTGGCTTTGATTTCGTGATCATCGATCTCGAGCATGCGCCCAAGAGCTGGGACGCTGTTGAGCAGATGATCCGCGCGGCCCAGCTTCACCGTCTGCCAGCTCTGGTGCGCATACCCGAAATCACGGGCCACTGGATCCTCGGCGCGCTCGAGCTCGGCGCTGCGGGTATCGTCCTGCCCATGCTCGAGACGCTCGATCAACTGCAGCTTGCGGTCGATGCCCTGCGTTATCCGCCGCTCGGCCGCCGGGGTACCTGTACCCAGACCCGGGCGGCTCTGCACGGGCAGATGCGCGCCACCTTTGCTGAACATGCCCAGCGCCAGAATGACGAGCTGGTGCTGGTGGCACTGATCGAGACGCAGGCGGGCCTAGAGGCCGCTCAAGACCTCATGGCGCAGGACAACGGATTGGATCTGATCTCAGTGGGCCGATCCGATCTTGCCGCCTCGCTGGGCCATCCCGGGCAGGCCAGTCATCCTGACGTCATGGCCGCGACGCACCAGCTGTTACGTTCGGCAAGCCGGCGATCCGGGGGGCCCTGCCGCAGTGCGATGGTGATCTACGAGGCGGCTGAGGCGCCGACCTGGTTGCCCGATGGCTGCACGGTTTTTATTGCGCCCAGCGAGTCAGGCCTGCTGATGCAGGCTGGGGCGCATTGGGCGGGGGCCGCGAGAGGCGATCAGGTGCTCTGACGCGGCAGTCTCGGTGCTGGTTCGGTGTCGAGCATTGGCATGGCGTCCCAGTTCATCAGCGCTGCCGCCTCACCGGGCGAAGCGCTCAGCCACTGAGCGAACCGGCTGGGATCGATGATGACCGGCGTACGCTTCTCGTCGCCATCGCGGTGAAAGCGCTTCATGACCGGGTGCTGGTCAGCGTTGACCGTGAGCATCGCAAAGCTCACGATCCGCTCGTTCGAGGTCGGGTTGACCCAGCGATCCCAGATCGCCGCGATGGCGAACGGCCCACCCGAGGCGAGCCGGATCCGCCAGCGGACGGCTTTGCCGCTTTCGTAGCACGGTTCGAAAAAGTCCTCGACGAGCACCAACCCATACTGGCGTTGCCGCCAGGCGTGCCGAAAGCTGGGTTTTTCGGCCGCGGTCTCGCTACGGGCATTGTAGGTATGCCTGGCGATCCGGTCGTCTTTGGCCCACCCCGGGATCAGTCCGAAACGAGCCAGGCCGCAGGCGGTGCGACCCGATTGGTTGCCACGCAGCACCAAGGGCGCGCTATAGCCCGGGAAACACTCCGGACTTGCCGCTTCGGGCAGATCAAGGCCGAAGTGCTGCCTCACCCAGTCAACGTCGTGGGTGGGTGTGAAGTTGGTACACATGGCGTGTTGCGTTCGATCGACGCTCGGTGCTCATGGCGCAGGGGGAGCCTAGCGCCGATTGACCAGTACGATGCCCAGGCTCACACCGATCAGAGCCATCAAGAGGCCCAGCGTGAGGGGTTCGCCGAGGAATGCCACGCTGAACACCAGCGCGAGGAGCGGCGTGAGAAAACTGAAGGCCGAGAGGCTGGTTGCTGGATACCGCTGCAGCAACCACATCCACATCAGGAGCGTGATGAAGGATCCGACGAGAATTTGATAGGCGAGCGAACTCCAGGCAAGCACCGATGCGCTCAGTATCCAGCTCTCGCCAAGTGCCAGCGAAACCATTGGCATGCAGATCGCTGGCGCTGCGATTTGATAGAACAGCATCTTCTCCGCGCTGATGACGGACAAGACCGAGACTCGGATGACCAGCGTGGTCAGGGCCCAGAACACCCCCGCGCCGACGGCCAGCGTGTCGCCCAGCCACTGCCGCTCGCCCGCCGGCTTGAACAGGGCATCTCCAAAGGCCCAGGCGAGCGCGCCAAAAGCCAGCACCAGACCCAACCATTGCATCGGGCCCAACCGCTCCTGGCGGGCAAAGCGCGGCAGGAGCAGGGCGAGCACAAAGGGCGCGCAGTAGAGAAAGATGGTCAAGCGGGCCGCCGTCGTGTCACGCATGCCGAGGTAAATGCAGACGAACTCGAGCGTGAACAGGAGTCCCGCCAGCAGTCCGACCCACAGGCTGCCATCGGCCGTCAGAAGGGCAATGGCGCGCCAGCGGCACCAGAGCCAAAGCAAGAGCGTCGACCCGATGAAGCGCAGCCCCGCCTGGAGCATGGGCGGAATCTCGCTCACGGCCACCTTGATGAGGATCTGCTGCAGCGCCCAGGCTGAGCAGCACAGCACCATAAGGCTGATGGCAAAGGCGTCGAGATGAGTCTTTCGCACGAAAGTCGGACGGCGAGGCCGGTCGAGGAATCGAAGGGGGGCGACGGGTCAGTCCGGTAAGACTACAGCAGAAGACCGGCGGCAAACATGGCGACCGGCAGAACTGGTAGAGCGATCAGCGTCGAGAGCGCCACCGAGCCCGCGACCTGATCGCGCCCGACGCCATAGCGCTGTGCGAACATGAAGACGGTGGCGCCCGTGGGTAGCGCGGCAGCAACCACGATCACGACCGCCGACAGACCACGAATCCCTGAAACGGCACACAGGCCCGCGACCAGCAGCGGCATGAGCAGGTTCTTGCACAAGGCCAACGCGAGCGTTTCCCGCAGCGTCGAAGGATGTAGTGCGGTCGACGACCGGCCTCCCTGGAGAATCTGTGCGAGGTTGAGCCCGACCAGCAGCAGCGCGAGCGGACTGAAGGCCTGGCCCAGCCAGCGCAGCGGCAGGTCGACGAGCGCCGGGATCGCCCATCCCGTCTGCGACCAAAGCACGCCCGTGGCAATCGGCAGCACGACCGGATTGAGGACCGAATTGCGCAGCGCCCGCCCCAGCAGGACTGAACTGTGCACGGGTGGCGGGGCGACTTCACCGGGTCGACCCGCGCTAGCCTGCAGCCCCTCTCGTGCTCGGGTCCATTCAAGCCCCACGGTTGCGAGGGTCAGCAGAATCAGTGAGTGAACCGACAGGAGGGCAAACAGGTAGGCCAGGCCCTCGGGCCCGAAGGCGAGCGTGATCAGCGGAATCCCGATCATCACCAGATTGCTGTAGGTGCCCGAGAGCGCGAGCACCACGGCTCGGCTGTTGCGGCCAAGCAGGCTGAAAATGACGGCGCACAGGCACAGTACGGCGACGAAGTAGGCAAGCACAGGGACCAGGTCCGAGAGCTGGACGTTGATCTGGCTCATCGTCCGAAAGAGCAGTGCGGGGCTCAGCATCGAAAAACACAGTCGTGAGATCTGTGTGCTGCCGTGGGCATCGACCAGGCCGCGGCGCCCAACCAGATAGCCGAGCGCGATCAGCAGGACGACCGGCGCGAGCGCCGAGAGGATCGGGGTCATGACGGGGCCGGATTATCCTGGAATTCCTCTTGTCCAGTTGGCGGATGCCCGCCCGAGCGCCGCTGTCTTTGGTTTGGACAAGGCTGAAAGGGCGCTCAGCCGACGTTTTCCCGGCCGGGAAGGGCCCGGATCCTGAGTCGTCCTGGTATTTGACAAAAGGGGCAGCGCTTCCGTAGACTTCTTGAAAGCGCTTTCAAAACATCAGCGCCTCGCGCGCCTTGCCGATGCGGCAGTGCCGCTGCGGTCGCGCCAATCACACGCCGGAGACACTGGTGAAGCAATCCATCCTGATCGGCTGCACCCTGGCCTTGACGCTGCCCTGCGCGACCGTACCGGGCCTTGCCGAAACATTCCGGGACGATCGGGGCACTCTCTGGGAGGTCTCTGGCTTCATGAAGCTCGAGGCGACCCAGGCGAGCGTCGCGCCGCGGCGGGTCTCACCCTCCGAATCGCTCTATGTTCGCGATGCCCGAAGTGCCTTCACCACTCCGGCCGCTCCCCCCCTGGTCGAAAGCCGCGCATCGAGCCTCGCGCTTCAGCAACTCACGCTGGGGGTGAGCCACGAAACCGATGGCGCGGTCACCTACGAGGCGCGGGCCACTTATCGCTGGCGCTCCGAGGCCGATCCTCATCAGTGGCTTCGCACCCCGGATATCGACTACCGCGCAGGCCAGAG
Organism: uncultured Burkholderiaceae bacterium; assembly: GCA_964488395.1. Lineage (GTDB taxonomy): Bacteria > Pseudomonadota > Gammaproteobacteria > Burkholderiales > Burkholderiaceae_E > SYIM01. The sequence continues at coordinate 7,573 of CAZAVT010000119.1, forward strand.
TTGGTCCGGAACCGACTGGTACGAAAAACTGGCTGGCGTGTCCCGACCCGATCTTGGCAACCTGCGCTACGGCACGCAGTTGTCCCGGTCCTGGGCGCGCAGTGACTCGTTCTCCTTTCCGATCGGGCTGTCGAACCAATGGGCTGGAAGTGGTGCAGGATTCGGGATTCTTCCCGAGGCATTGAGGTTCACCACCCGCCCCTTTGAGGACGGTGTCGGGAAGCTGGTTGCCGAACTGACCCTGGCGCGCGACAGGCTCAACACCCTGATGGTCGATCAGACGCGACAGACCGCCAACGGCACGCCCTTTTCCCCGGGACCAGCCGAGCCGCGATTGATCGAGCTATTCCTTCAATATTCGCGGCCGGCGCATCTCGTCGAGTTCACCCTGCAGTCCAGCATGGGAGCCCGGCAGGGTTCTTTTGGCAAGGCGCCGCTCACCGGGTGGATCGGTGACCCGGATACGATCGGCCCCCTGAACCTCGAACCGCGACGGGCCGGTCGGCCGAGCCAGAGTATGGCGATGCTGCAGGGCAATTACTGGCCGCGGCCGCAAAACATGATCACCTACGGCATTCGTTACAACCGGTGGTCCGGGTCGGCCGCGACCTGCAACTACGACGGGGTGCAATGCCTTTATGGGATGGATCCCGGCTTCAACTACGGTGACGAGGCCACACAATTTACCGGTTTCAAGGCGTCGACCGTCGATGTGATGCTCGGTTTGAGTCACTACGTCGGGCTTTACACCTACACGGCCGGCCTGACCTGGTTTGGTCGGGCCTCGAGCGCCAACCCGATCGAGTGGGGCCAGAACAATTCTGCGGTGAGCACCAATTTCGGGGTCTATCGCAAGCTGCCCGAGGTCCACAAGGGGGCAAGCGTCTATGCTGGGGTAGGGTGGTCACGTTTTGCCCGCATCGGTCCCGCGCCGCTCAGCATGCCGGACAACCTCTTCGTCGGAGTCAATCCGCTCTACGATCGCTCGGGTGCTGCCGTAACGGTTGGCGTCAACTTCGTCTTCTGAGAGCCTGGCGTGGATACGAAACGATCGGCCCTTGAGGCGCGGCGAGGCGGCTCTGAGGCCACGCGCCCGGCGTTCCGAGGCGTGCTCGGCAGCCGGGTGACCCGACCTGCGCTGACCGCGTTGCGTAGCGTGGCATTGATGGTCGTGGCAGGGCTGATCGGCCTCAGTCCCACCAGTTCGGTCTTTGCGGATGAGATGCTCGGTTCGGCAAGGCTTGCGGCAAATCCACCGACTTCGATGTCATCGATCAAGCCGCGGTCCGCGCCTTTTCGCAGCGGGCCGATGCTTGAGCGCGCAGTCCCGACCAATCGCTGGTATTCCTCGGTGGTCTATGAGCGCTGGTCCGATGTCCTGCACGCACACCCTCTGACCTTTCGGGCGGCTGCCGCCGGCTTTGAAATCGGCCTGCCGATCCGACAGAGGGTCAGCGTACCGGGAAAGCAGGATGAAATCCAGTATCCGCACGTCGCAGCGGTGACCGTCGGGGCGGGGGCGTTCGAGCCGGCCGACGCGCGTCTGCACGACGCGGGTGACTGGAGTGTTCTGGTACGGATGGCCGCGGGTTCGGATTACCTGGACGCGCGCCTGATGCACGGGGCAGTCTACGGGCAGTTCGAGATTTCCCGGGGGCCGGCAAGAGTCTCGCTCGCGGCAGGCGCTCGCTTCGATGCGATCGCCTCACCGTCCTCGACGGCTCCGGCAACGGTGCGACCGGGCGACCCTGAGCCCGTCATGTTGACGGCCCTGGTCGATGGTCGGCGTTGGGCCGTTTTCGCGCCCGCTGGTACGGTAGTGCGCAGCGAATCCGACCGGAGCCTGTTGCTCGATCTGCCGGTGGATCGACAGTTCCTCTCGGTTACTGCGCTTCCGGACGATTCGGCGGCAACGCGAGCGGTCTTCGCGCGGCACGCCTTCGCTTTTGTCGAGGGTACGCGGGTTGAATGGCGCTACGACGATTCGGCGAGCCGCGTGCACACCCACTACCGGTTGCGCACGCGGGCAATGGACGGTGGTGAAGCCGTCCCGTTGATCGCGCTCTACCCTCATCAACGGGATCAGCGGGTTGGCGGTCCCCCCGCGCAGCCCTTCGGTTATGACAGCGTACGTGGGCCCATGAGCGTGCTGGCTTCGGACCATTTTGAAACCGTGATCGATTGGCGTGGCATCCTGCCCCTCTGGCCCCTCGCGGGAGAGCCCGCTCAGGCCGAGCGGGTGCGCAGCCTGCTCGCTGGTGACCTTCGACGGGCACCGGGGATCTTCGGTCGCATGATGGGGCC
>CAZAVT010000120.1:0-9852 GCA_964488395.1 uncultured Burkholderiaceae bacterium
GTCCTCACCCGCGGTGCCCGCGGTGACGACCAGCAGCAGCCCCATGTTGCGGCTGCCCAGGGTGAGGCCGGCAGCGGTGCCGATCTCGAAGCCGACCGGACGCAGCGCAAGGTAACCCACGCCATGCCAGAAACCAGCTGCGAGCACTGACCAGCCCAGCAGGGCGAGAATCCAGCCCGGCTGATCCAGTAGGGACGCGGTCACGCCATCCATGATGGCGATTGCGAAAATGACCAGTGCGATCACGTTCAGGCCAGCGAGTTCGGGGTCGAGCCGCTGCAATCGTGCGACGCTTAGCATCCGGCGCAGCAGCGCTGCGAGCGCAAAGGGCATGAGGGCATAAAGCGTCACTCGAATGAAAAAAGGCATGAGCGCCACCTCGATCCCGAAGCTCGGTAGCAGCAAACTCACGACAGCGGTCAGTGTGACGGGCAACAAGAGCGTGCAAAGCAGCGAACTCACCAGGCAGAGGTGTCCGGGCAGACCCATGAAGAGCGCGAAGGCGGCAGCCGATCCGATGGGGGGGCCGGCCGCCTGCAGGACCGTGATCACCACCATCGACTCGGGGATCAGGCCCAGGGAGGCGATCAACCAGATTGCAAGTGGCGACAACAACAGTTGAAGCACGGCGAGGGCGAGGGGCAGGCGGGGATGGCTGACCCAGTGGGCGAGCTGCTGCCAGTCGAGACGCAGCAGCGACGCGGTCAGCGTCGCGATCACCGCGGCGGGCAGGAGGGGTTGGAGCAGCGTCGCGAGCCCTGGCCACAGCACGCCGAGGCAGGCGCCGATCGGCAGGGCCCAGCGGGCCCACTGCCCCAGAAGGCGAAGCGCAAAGGACATTCGTCGAGCCTATCATTGATTGTCTTAAACTCCAGCTCCCTCCAATTCAACGAGCGGGCAAGGTGAACTGATGGCGATTCCCTGGCTGGCAGCCCTGCAGATGGTCCCCTGGGGGCAGGTCCTCGAACACGCTCCGAAGGTGCTCGCCAAGGCCCAGGAGCTGCTACGCCGCAGGCAGGCGTCGACCGACCCCACGGCTGCGGAACGGGTGGGCGAGGCTCAGTCGGGCCCAACCCCCGCCGATCCCAGGCTCTTGAGTCAGCGGATCGAACAAGTGCAGGCCCAGCTCGTCCAACAATCGCAACTGATCGAGCAGCAGACCCAGATGCTCGCCGAACTCGCCGAGCAGAGCGCCAGCCTGATTGCTGCGATCGATGCTCAGCGTCAGCAGCTTCGTCGGATCCGGTTCGCCGTGGTGGTGCTTGCCCTGCTGCTGTTGATCGTCACGCTTGCCGGTCGCGCTTGACGGATCGAGCCGCCCTGGGCGAGCGAAGGTCTGTTTCGGCGATCTCAGTCGGGCTTGGCGCCAGTCTGCCGAACCGCCTCGGCCCAGGTCTGGCGCTCGCGACTCAGCATCCGCGCCGCCGCTTCAGGGCTCATGTCGACCACCAGGCCCATCTGCTTGTCGAGCTCGGCCTTGTAGTCGGGCGTCACGATGGTTGCGGCAAAGGCCTTTCGGAGGATCTCGAGGACCGCGGTAGGCGTCGCCGCAGGGGCGACGGCTCCAAACCAGACGGGCGCGTCGAGCATTGGAAAGCCTGACTCGACGAGCGTCGGCACATCGGGTAATTCAGACATGCGGGTGGCGGTGCTCACCGCGAGCGCACGGACCGAGCCCTGCTTGACGAGCGGCATGGCCGTTGACGATCCGACCAGCGAGAAAGCCACCCGGCCGGCCAGCAGATCAACCCTGGCGGGCGGAGCGCCCTGATAGGGAACATGGATGAACTTGACCCCGGCCGCGCGAGCAAGCACCTCGGTCGACAGGTGGGCGAGCGAGCCGTTCCCGTTGGAGGCGTAGCTCAATTCTCGTGACCTTGCCAGACTCAGGAATTCCTTCAGATCAGCCGCGGGTGCGGCTTGAGGATTGGCGATCAGCACATTGGGAATGCTGCCGAGCATCCCCACCCAGCTGAAGTCGCGGACTGGGTCGTAACCCGGTTTGTCATAGAGCACGTTGTTGATCGCGAGGATGGCTTGACCCGCGATCAACAGGGTGTGACCGTCGGCGGGCGATCCAGCCACCAGTGCCGCTGCGATATTGCCACCGGCACCAGGCCGGTTCTCGACGACCACCTGCTGACCCAGCGGGTTCGCCATCAGTTTCGCAAGACCCCGCGCCATGATGTCGGTCGGGCCGCCTGCTGCAAAGGGAACCACTAGGCGCACTGGTCTCGACGGAAAGGCTTGGGCCGGCGCCTTGACCCCAATCGTGAGGGCTGGAACTGCGAACGCCGCTTTGATCAGCTGACGGCGCTTCTGGCGGGGGAGAAAAATCATGATGGGACCTCTACCTGGAAACGTTATATTGGGACGGCCGGTTGCGTACGTACCGTCCGCCGGGTGACGGGCTCGTGATCGCGGCGCTGCTCTGGGTCAATCGCGCTTGGGGTTGAGCGTCTCACTCACGCCGATGCCCAGCAAATTGAAGCTGATCACGAAGCACATGATCGCGATCGACGGGAAAACGATCAGCCACCAGGCGTGGAACTGATGTCCGGCCCGGAAGGCGTTCTGCAAGATGCCGCCCCAGGACCAGGCGTTGGGGTCGCCTAACCCGAGATAACTCAGGCCTGCCTCGGTCAACACGGCCGATGCCATCACCAGCGTGAGGTCAACCAGCGCGGGACCAGCGGCATTGAGCAGGATGTGCCGCGACATGATCCGGTGCCGCGGGATCCCCAGCACGATCGCCGCCTCCACGAAGGGTAGGCCCACCAATTTGACGGTCGAATTGCGGACGATCCGGGCGAGGGTCGGCCAGGCGAAGACGCCGATGACGATGGCCAGCGTCGTCGTGCTGGGGCCGGAGACCGCTGAAATCAGGATCATGAGCGGCAGCGTGGGCAGGGTCATCGAGATCTCGATGAGGCTGTCGATCAGCCCGCCGACCTGTCCACGGAAATAGCCCGAGATCAGGCCGAGGGGCACTCCGATCACGGTTGCCACGAGGACGGCCGTCAGGGAGATGAAGAGCGAGGTGCGGGCTCCCCAAATCAACTGGTGCGCGAGGTCGAGTCCCAGGCCATCGGTGCCGAGCAACCGCTCCACGCCTGGCGCGGACAGCGGCATCGCCTCGCCATAGCCGCGCGGAAAGGGCACCCATAGCGGACCGATCAGGCCGACCACACAGACGACGAGGACGCCGACCAATCCGATCACACCCAGCCGATGCCGTAGGAAGGTCTTCAGGAAGGGGCGTTCGCGCATCGCTCGCCTCAGAGCTTCACGCGGGGGTCAAGCCACGCGACCACTAGGTCGGTGACCAGCGTCATCACGATGACGCTGAAGGCCAGTACGATGAAGGCACCCTGCAGCAGCGGAAAGTCCTGCTTCTGAACCCCCTCGTAAATCATCGAGCCGATCCCGGGCCAGGAGAAGATCGTTTCGGTCAGCACTGCGCCGGCAACCATCTTCCCAATCATCAGGCCGACAATCGTCACCGTGGGGATCATGGCATTGCGGATCGCGTGGCCCCACAACACCCGGCCCTCGTCGGCGCCCTTGGCACGAGCCGTCCGGATGTAGTCCTCCTTGAGGACATCGAGCATGCTGCTGCGGGTGAACAGGACAACCTGAGCGAGGCTCACGATCACCAGGGTGATCACGGGCAGCACCATGTGTCGCAATACATTGGCCAAGAAGTTGGTGTCCTGGCCTGGACTGTAGGCCCCGCCCACGGGCGTGAGGCCGAAATGCAGGCTGAACACGTAGATCAGCACGAAAGCCAGCAGCGGAATGAAGATCGAGATGCCGATCACGGTTCCGGTCGTGATCGCCTGATCGAGCCATCGGCCCTTGTGGACGGCCGAAAAGATGCCGAAAGGCACTCCGATCAGCACCGTCAGTGTCAGCGCTGTCCCGATCAGCAGGAGCGTCCAGAGTAGTCGCGGTCCGATGATGGCAATCACCGGCTCCTTATAGAAAAACGACTGCCCGAACTCAAGCTGGGCGAGGTTGCGAAGGAAGATCAGGTACTGCTCCGGGATCGACTTATCCAGACCCAGCGTGACGTTGAGCGCAGCCACATCGGCGGGGCTCATGGAGTCGCTAATGAAGACGGTCGTCGGATCGCCTGGCATCAGGCGCAGGATCAGGAAAGTCAGCGTGACTGCCGCGAAAAAGGTGAGAGCCCCCTTGGCCACACGAAAGATCAGGTACTTCAGCATGGCGGTCAGACCCCCCGACCGATCGGCGGGGCCGAGGCGTTTGGCGCCCTTGCGACGAGCTCATACGGGACTGCAGGCGTTACGCGAATGCAGCGAGCCCAGCGACCGTCCGCGACCTGAACCAACTCGGGCTCCGCACGCTGGCACTCTGGCATCGCCTCGGGGCAACGGGTGTGGAATCGACACCCCGAAGGCGGGTTGATCGGGCTGGGGATTTCGCCACGCAGCAGCATCCGGGGAGCGCTTCGCTCGGAGCGGCGGCTCGGGCGGGCGGCGACCAGGGCCCGTGTGTAGGGGTGCACCGGGTCTGAGAAAAGCCCGGCCGCCGGTGCGAGCTCGACGATCTGGCCGAGATACATCACTGCCACTCGATCGGCGATAAAGCGGATGACCGAGAGGTCGTGCGAGATGAAGAGGTAGGTGAGAGAAAGTTCCCGCTTCAGCTGATTGAACAGATTGAGGATCTGGGCCTGGACCGAGACATCAAGGGCGGATACCGCCTCGTCGCAGATCAACACCCGCGGGTTCAGGCCGAGCGCGCGCGCGATGCCGATCCGTTGGCGCTGGCCCCCGGAGAATGCGTGAGGGTGGGCCGAGGCCATCTCCGGCTGCAGACCGACACGCCTCAGCAGGTCAGCGACCCGCTCACGAGCCGCGCTCGCGCTGCCTGCAAGTCGGTGGGTCCGCAGCGGTTCGGCGATCGCCTCGCCCACGGTCATCCTTGGGTTGAGAGAAGAATACGGGTCCTGGAAGACCATTTGAACCGCTTGGCGAAACGCCCGAAAACCTTCGCCGTTCAGGGTGCTCACCAATTTGCCGTCGAAACGCACCTCGCCCGCGGTCTCGGCTTCGAGGCGTACGATCGTGCGTCCGAGGGTCGACTTGCCCGAGCCCGATTCCCCGACCACGCCCAGTGTTTCGCCTCGAAGAAGTTGCAGGTCGATCCCGTCGAGCGCGCGAACATACTGCCGCTGACGTCCCCAGCCGCTGCCCTTAACGGGAAAATGCTTCTTGAGGTGCCGTACCTCGATCAAGGGTTGCTCGGTCGGCATGGTTCAGTCCTCCGCCCAGCAGGCCACTGCATGGCCGGCGCGCCGGTCGACGAGCGGGGGAGCCTCGCGGTCGCACTGCTCCCGACGGCGACTGCAGCGCGGCGCAAACCGACAGCCGGTGGCGAATCGCTCGACGCTCGGCACGGTTCCGGGGATGGATTGCAGGGTCTGCCCGGGAACGGCATGGGCAGGCAGCGACGCCATCAGCCCCTGGGTATAGGGGTGGGTCGGCGCATCGAAGATCGCCTGCGCGGACCCCCGTTCCACGATCCGCCCGGCGTACATGATGACGACCTCGTCGCAGACCTCGCCGACCACGCCCAGGTCATGCGTGATCAGCAGCATGGATCCCTCACGAGCCTGCTGCAGTTCGCGGATCAATTCGAGGATCTGCGCCTGGATGGTTCCGTCGAGCGCCGTCGTCGGCTCGTCGGCCAGGATCAGTCGAGGATTGAGAGCGATGGCCATCGCGATCATGATCCGCTGTCGCATGCCGCCGGAAAGCTGGTGGGGATACTGCCCAAAGCGCTGTGCCGGATTGGCGATCGCGACTCGCTCGAGCAATTCGAGCACCCTCGCGCGTCGGGCTGCCTCGTCCAGTTCGGGTTCGTGGATGCGAAAGACCTCAGCGATCTGCCGCCCGACCGTATGGACCGGGTTGAGGCAGGACATCGGTTCCTGAAATATCATCGCGATTTCTCGGCCGCGGATCCGCTGCATCTCGCTTGCGTCGAGTCCGAGCAGGCTCGTGCCGCCAAACCGGATATCCCCGCCCTGGATGCACATGCCACCCGGCAGCAAGCGCATGGCCGAGAGCGCTGTCAGGCTCTTCCCACAGCCCGACTCGCCGACGACCCCAAGAATACTGTTGGCCGATACTTTGAAGGAGAGCCGATCCAGGAGGTTGTGGACCGGCCCGTCCGGTGAGGCAATCCCGAGGCTGTAGTCGTGAAACTCCAGGACCGGCGGGGCGCTGGTCGCTTCAGTGCTGCTCACCGGTCTGGGCCTCTGAGCGGGAGTGTCACTTCCAGACCGCGCTCAGCACCCGCATGATATTGCCGCCCATCACCTTGCCGATATCCTCATCGCTGTAGCCGTGGGCAACCATCCAGCGCAGCAGGTTCTTGGAGCTCTCGCGTGGGTTCTCGACGCCTTTGACGTACTCGACCCTGGGGAATTCCTCGGTGTTGCGGGTCTCGGCGTTGGACAGGAACTTGGTGAACATTCGGTGCAGGCCCACATGATCGCCCCAGTTGGTGTCCGTGCCAAAGCAGACATGGTCGATGCCCACCAGGTTGACCACGTACTCGAAGTGCTCCATCACCGAGTCGATGTCATGCGTGCGGCGGTTGTAGGTAATGGTGGTGTGCGGTGCGGCTTCGATGCCGACCACACCACCCGTGGCCGCGACCGCCTTCATCGCTTCATCGGTCGCCAGTCGTTTGGAGTTCCAGAGGGTGCGGGCGCCAGTGTGCGACATGCAGATCGGCACCGAGGTGGTCTCGGCCGCATCGATCGCCGTGAGCGTGCTGCCATGCGAGACATCGATCAGCATGCCGATCTTGTTCATCCGCTGTACGCAGCGCTTGCCGAACGCCGTCAGTCCCGCGTCGCGATGTTCCTTGAGACCGGAGCCGAGCGCATTGGATTCAGAATAGGTCAGGCCCAGCAGGCGGACGCCCAGGCCATAGAGGATGTCGATGCGATCGATCTCATTCTCGATGGGCATCGCCCCTTCGATGCAACCGACCCAAGCAATCTTGCCTTGGCGCTTGGCTTCGTAGATGTCTTCGACCCGCCGGACATGAACGAGGAAATCCTGGTGGGCGAGGTCACAGAGACGCATGCCCATGTCATGGATGATGTCGGTCCATTTCCAGCCGGTGTGCGACGTGATGCAGCAAGAGCCGTTCATCATGTTGTCGAAGGTCACATCCAGATAGGACTCGGCCAGACCCTCGTAGGCGCAGAACGAGCGGCCGCGATGACGTTGCGGCAGGTACTCCTTCAGGTCGGCCGGGTTGTAGACCGGGTGCTCGTGCATCGAGATGATCAGCTTTTCCTCGGCCAGGCGTAGCGCCCTGGTTTCCTGCTCGGTCGTGAGCGGCACGAGCCATTCTGGGACCCGGTCCTTATGGGTGAGCTTGAACTCGACGTAATCCTCGCCAGGGGTCAGGTAGTCGTAGGCCTTGTAGCCCTTGTAGGGTCGCTTGCTTGGATTGCCCATGGTGACGGATTTCCTTGATGAGTCGGTTGGCTGTGAACGGACGGGATCAGACGGGGCGCGCAGCCACGCAACCCGTGGGAGCCCTTCGGGGCCGGTTCATGGTTTCCTCCTGAGGCCGATCGGTACATGGCCGGTCGTGTGCTTGTGGCTTGCAAAAAGGTCCGAAACCAGTCGAACGAGTTTACCCGGAGCCCGGCGTGGCCGGCAAGATCGGTCGGCAAGACCGATGGCGCCCTCTGCTCCGGGAGGAGTGCCCAAGAAACGAATCCGCGGGGGATTCGGGAAGCCGTTCAAGCGGCTCCGTTATCCTTGCCGGGCCGGCATCGTCCATCCCCGTTCCGAGGCCCTCATGCCCACCGATATTGATATTGCCCAGTCCGCGCAACTCAAACCCATCGTCCCGCTCGCAAGCGAGCGACTGGGAATCCCCGAGGCTCTACTCGAACCCTATGGCCGGTTCAAGGCCAAGTTGTCGCTGGAGTTCGCAGCGGGGCTCGCCGGGCGGCCCGATGGCCGCCTCATCCTCGTGACCGCGATCAGCCCGACGCCAGCGGGCGAAGGCAAGACAACCACGACGGTCGGTCTGGGCGATGCACTGAACCACATCGGCAAGCGGGCGATGATCTGCCTTCGGGAGCCCTCGATGGGACCGGTCTTTGGCGTGAAGGGTGGGGCCGCAGGGGGCGGATACGCTCAGATCGTGCCGATGGAGGACATCAACCTTCACTTCACAGGCGACTTCGCGGCGATTGCCGCCGCGCACAACCTGCTCGCGGCCCTGCTCGATAATCACATCCATCACGGCAACGCACTCGACATCGATGTACGCCGGATCCAGTGGCGTCGGGTGCTCGACATGAACGACCGGGCGCTGCGCCAGACCGTCGTTGCCCTCGGCGGGCCCGGCAATGGTTATCCCCGCGAGGACGGCTTCGACATCGTCGTCGCCTCGGAGGTGATGGCGATCCTCTGTCTGGCCGAGTCGATCGACGATCTCAAGCGGCGCCTGGGCGATATCGTGGTGGCTTACACCCGTTCGCAACGGCCCGTGACGGCGCGCGAGCTAAAGGCCGATGGGGCAATGACGGTCCTCCTGAAGGATGCGCTGGCGCCCAATCTGGTCCAGACCTTGGAGAACAACCCGGCCTTCGTCCATGGCGGACCGTTCGCGAACATCGCCCACGGTTGCAATTCGGTGCTGGCCACCCGCACCGCGCTCAAGCTCGCTGATTATGTGGTGACCGAGGCTGGTTTCGGTGCGGATCTCGGCGCTGAGAAATTCATTGACATCAAATGTCGCAAAGCCGGGCTCCAACCAGCCGCAGCCGTGATCGTCGCGACCGTACGCGCGCTCAAATATCACGGCGGAATCGCGCTCGACCGCTTGCGCGAGGAAAATCTCGAGGCCTTGGACCGGGGGCTGGTCAATCTCGAGCGGCACGTCGAAAATGTGCGTGAGGTCTACGGTCTGCCCTGCGTGGTCTCGATCAATCGCTTTGATGCGGATACTGCCGCCGAGCTCGAGCTGATCCGCGAGCGGATCAGCGGTCAGGCCGTCCCGGTGGTCACAGCGACCCATTGGGCGGAGGGCGGGGCCGGTGCCGCGCAACTCGCTCGGGTGGTGGTCGAGTTGTGCGAGCAGCCTTCCCGCTTTCGCTTCGTCTATGACGATCAGGACAGTCTCTGGGATAAGGCCAACAAGCTCGCGCGTAGCGTCTACCGTGCTGAAGGGGTTCAGGCAAGTGCAAAGGTTCGGGAAAGCATCGAGCGACTGCAGCAGGCGGGCCACGGCACACTGCCGATCTGTGTGGCAAAAACGCAGAGTTCCTTTTCGACCGACCCCTCGGCGCGCGGTGCGCCCACGGGCCATACGGTGACGATCCGCGAGGTACGGCTGAACGCAGGTGCTGGATTCATCGTACTGATCTGCGGTGATGTCATGACGATGCCGGGGCTTCCCGCTGTACCTTCCGCCGAGCGGATCGATTGGGTGAACGGCAAGGTGGTGGGGCTTTTTTGAGCCGGGTGGCCCACGCGCTTGCAGCGTTCAGCGGCTGGCGGTTCGCCGGCCTGCGAAGACGACCGCAATGATCGCGATCGTAAAGCCGACCGTGACAAGGTCCAGACGCTCGCCCGCGACGGGCACGGCAAACAGCAGCGCCAGAAAGGGTTGCAGCAGCTGCACCTGGCTCACGGCCATCACACCGCCCATCGCGAGTCCGCGGTACCACGCAAAAAAGCCGATCCACATCGAAAACAGCGAGACGTAACCGAATCCCGCCCACGCCGCGGTGGAAACCGGGTCGCTCGGCGCGCTGACGATCGCGATCGGCAGCGTGAAGGG
>CAZAVT010000121.1:0-2653 GCA_964488395.1 uncultured Burkholderiaceae bacterium
TCTCCTCCCTGAGCGGGCGCCTCCCGAATCTGTGGACGGCATTCAACCCGATCGCCTGTGCGGTCGGGTTTTTTTTACAGTCACGCCACTCAGTCGGCGCGCAGCCACTGCACCAACCAGTCGCGGGTCTCGGCAAGACCCAGACCAGTGTTCGCGGAAAACGGGATCAGCGTCAAGGGGTTCACGCGCCGCATCGATTCGAGCGTGAGCCCGATGCGACGCCGGGTCTTCTGGCGTTCGGCAAATCCAAGCTTGTCGGATTTCGCCATCAGAATCAGCACGGGGGTCGCGGGGCCGAGAAAGCTGAGGAGGTGTCGGTCCAGATCGGTGACCTCGCGGCGGCAATCCAAGACCAGCACCACGGCGCGCAGCGCGGCTCGCTCGCTCAGGTAGCGGCCAGCCAGATGGTCCCAGTGCCCCCGCACCGCCAGAGGCGCGGCCGCGTAGCCGTAACCCGGGGTATCCACCAGGTAAGCGGCCACCGGCTGGTCTTCGCGGCCCAGCGCAAAAAAATTGAGCGCCTGAGTCCGACCTGGTGTTCGGCTGGCAAAGGCCAGACGCCGGCGCTGACAGATCGCATTGATCGCGCTCGACTTACCGGCGTTCGACCGGCCGACAAAGGCAAGCTCGGGCACGTCGGGTGCAGGCAGTTGGTCGAGCCGCGCAACGGTGGTACCGAATCGGGCAGTGGCGAGGAGGGCGTTCAAGGATTCAGAGGGGTCGGCCAGCCGGACAAGGCTCGGGACTCGAGCCTTGAGGAGCGCCGGGATGAGCCGGAGTCTTCTGACGCTATTGTACAATCATGGGTTGTCGAAATCGCCTCACGCACCCGGAATGGATTCCGCCATGTTCAGAGTCGCACGAGCCATGAGCCTTGTCGCACCCGCCGCCCTCCTGGTGGGTGCCATCGTGGTCGGTTTATCGACCAGCGCTGCGCTTGCCCAGACCGGCCCGGCCAAGCCCGACCTGAAGCGCGGCGAGGAGGTTGCGGGCCAGCTCTGCGCCGCGTGTCACGGCGCCGACGGCAACAGCGCGATACCGGCCAACCCCAAGCTCGCTGGCCAGCATCCCGATTACCTCTACAAGCAGTTGGTCAATTTCAAGCCCAAGGAAGGCTCCGGCCAGGCCGAGCGGGCCAACGCGATCATGGCTGCCTTTGCGGCCCAGTTGTCCGATGCCGATATGCGCAACGTCGCGGCGTATTTCGGGGCCCAGAAGCTTGTGCCGTCCTCGGCCAAGGACAAGGCCCTGGTCGAGACCGGCCGCAGCATCTATCGCGCGGGCATCGCTTCGAAAGGCGTGCCGGCTTGTGCGGGGTGCCATGGCCCCAGCGGCGCCGGTATCCCTGCCCAAAATCCCCGTCTCCAGGGCCAGTATGCCGAGTACACCGAGGCGCAGCTGCACGCCTTCAGAAAGGGCGAGCGGGCCAACAGTGCGCAGATGAGCATGATCGCTACGCGCATGTCTGAGCAGGAAATCAAGGCCGTCTCGGACTACATCGCTGGCCTGCGCTAAGCCGACGCGATACCCCCTCGCCGCAGGGGGGCTGTCAAGCCCGATGCGGTCACCTCTGCGATGATCGGCGGCTCTGCTTTGGAGCGCCCAAGATGCTGATCCGCCCTCACGATCCCTGCGAGCCAGCTGGCTCGGAGATCACGCCCCAGTCGCTCTACCGCGCCCGCCGCCGCTGGGTGGCGGCCGCCGGTTTGCTCGCGGGGACAGCCGGTCTTTCGCAAAGCCGCAGTGTCCTCGCGCAGGCCCCATCGCCCGCGGCTGCCGCGCCCGTCGGCCGCGCGATCCTTCAGGGGGATGACCCGAAGGCGGTGCGTCTTGCCGCCACGCCGTCGGAGCTTTCAACGATCGAGCGGCCGAGTTCTTACAAGGTCGTTACCACCTACAACAATTTCTACGAGTTCGGTACCGACAAGGCCGACCCGGCGCGCAACGCCCAGCGACTGCGGGTGCGGCCCTGGACGGTCGAGGTCGATGGCGAGGTTCTCAAGCCGCGCCGCTTTGACATCGAGGAGCTGCTCAAGATGGCGCCGCTCGAGGAGCGCATCTATCGGATGCGCTGCGTCGAGGGCTGGTCGATGGTGATTCCCTGGATCGGCTTTCCCCTGGCTGAACTGATCCGCAGGGTCGAACCCACCGGTAACGCCAAATACCTGGAGTTTTTTACCCTTGCAGATCCCAAGCAGATGCCGGGTTTGCGCGATCCGGTGATCGACTGGCCCTATACCGAGGGCCTGCGCCTCGATGAGGCGAGCCACCCCCTGACCCTGCTCACCCTGGGCCTTTATGGCGAAGTTCTGCCCAACCAGAACGGTGCTCCGGTGAGGTTGGTCGTCCCCTGGAAATACGGCTTCAAGAGCAGCAAGTCTCTGGTCAGGATCCGTTTTGTCGAGAAGCAGCCCGTCACCAGCTGGATGAAGTCCTCGCCCAGTGAGTACGGTTTTTACTCCAACGTCAATCCGGCCGTCGATCACCCGCGCTGGTCCCAGGCGAGCGAGCGCCGGATCGGCGAGGACGGCTTCTTTACCCGCAAGCGCGCCACCCTGATGTTCAATGGCTACGGCCCGCAGGTCGCCTCGCTCTACACGGGCATGGACCTGACGCGCTTCATCTGCCTCAACGTGCTCACGCACGCGATGGA
>CAZAVT010000121.1:2663-9724 GCA_964488395.1 uncultured Burkholderiaceae bacterium
CATGGCGTCGAGTCCAACGCCCGGCGCGCTCCGCGCGCTGCGCGCGCTCGTCTTTGCGGCCGCGTTGCTGCCCGCTGTGCGCTTGGTGCTCTGGCCGGTGTTCGACCTGGCCGGCGCCAACCCGGTGGAATTCGTGACCCGCTCAAGCGGCACCTGGGCGCTGGTCATGCTTTGCGCCACCTTGTCGATCACCCCGCTGCGGCGCTTGACGGGCTGGCCCGCCTGGCAGCGACTGCGGCGCATGCTGGGACTTTTCACCTGCTTCTACGCGGGCATGCACCTGATGACCTGGGTCTGGCTGGATCAGTGGTTCGAACTCTCTTCGATGCTGCGAGAGATGCTCGAGCGACCCTATCTCACGGTGGGGGCGGCTGCGTTCCTGCTGATGTTGCCCCTTGCCATCACGTCCACCGACGCGATGGTTCGTCGACTGCGGCGTCGCTGGAGCCAGCTGCATCGGCTGGTTTACCTGATCGCAATCCTTGCGATCCTCCACTACGCCTGGCACAAGTCTGCCAAGAACGACTACGCCGAGGTGGCGATCTACGCCGCCGTGGTCACGGCGCTGCTTCTTCTCAGGCTCGTCTGGCGCTTGGCGGTTCGACGTCGCGCCGCGTCTTGAGCCAAGAACTCAGCGCAGCTCTGCGGGCAGACGCTTTTCGAGCGCGAACAGCGACTCGATCGATTCGCGTTCGCGGATCAGCCAGTGATGCGGCCCATCGACCAACACTTCGGGTGGCCGCGGCCGGGTGTTGTAGTTCGAGCTCATGGACATGCCGTAGGCGCCTGCCGACATCAGGGCAAGCAGGTCCCCGCCTGAGAGCGCGAGGCGGCGATCGCGAGCCAGCCAGTCGCCGGATTCGCAGACCGGACCCACGATGTCGTAGGTCTGGGTATCGCCCTGTCGAGGCCGAACGGGCAGCACGTCGTGCCAGGCTTCGTAGAGCGCCGGTCGCATCAGGTCATTCATCGCACAATCGACGATCGCAAAGCGGCGCTCGCCGTTGCGCTTGAGGTATTCGACCCGGGTGAGGAGCAGTCCCGCATGGCCGACGACCGCGCGACCGAACTCGAACATCAGCTCATAGTCGCCGCCACGAGGGTGCCGAGCCAGCCGCTCGAAGACCGCGGCGAGCAACTGGCCGCGCGCAGGCGGCTCCTCGTCGCGATAGCGGATGCCCAACCCCCCGCCGAGGTCAATGTGGCGAAGCCTGATGCCGTCAGCATGAAGTTGGTCAACGAGCTCGAGCACCTTGTCCAGCGCGGCAACAAAGGGCTCAAGCGAGGTGATCTGTGAGCCGATGTGGCAGTCGATCCCGGTGACCTCGAGGTTCGGGAGTGCGCTCGCACGTCGGTAGGCGGCTATCGCATCCTCGTGGGCAATGCCGAACTTGTTGTCGCGCAGGCCGGTCGAAATGTAGGGGTGTGTGCCCGCATCCACGTCGGGATTGACTCGCAGGGATACGGGCGCGCGCCGGCCCATTGAGCCTGCGATTTGGTTCAGCCGCTCGAGCTCGGCCTCGGACTCAACGTTGAAGCAGCGCACTCCCGCACGCAGCGCCTCGCCGATCTCGGCGGCACTCTTGCCGACTCCGGAAAACACCGTGCGGGCGGGATCGCCACCGGCTGCGATCACCCGGCGCAGCTCGCCCGCGGAGACGATGTCAAACCCTGCTCCAGCACGCGCGAGCATTTCGATGATTGCGAGATTGGAGTTGGCCTTGAGCGCGTAACAGACCAGGACCTCACGGCCGGCGCAGGCGGCACTGAATTCGCTCCAGGCCTGCAGGATCGCGTGCCGCGAATAGACATAGCAGGGAGTGCCGTAGCGCTCGGCAAGGACTTCGAGCTGCACGTCTTCGACCTGCAGGCCAGTGTCACGATAGTGAAAGGGTTTCATCGTCCGGGAATCGAAATGCCGGGAATCGGCGGCGTTTGGGGTTCGGGCGGCGGCTCACCGCGACGGCGGCGCTTGGCAGCCTCGGGATCGAGCGTGAGAGGCCCCTTATAGCCGCAAGCGCCAAGGAGCGACACGCCGCAGGCAGCAACCGCTAAAATCAGCACGCGCCGAGCACCAACGCCCGGCCTTCTGCGGCCCGGTGGGCAGGGGGTTTTGCTCATGCCTGATCACTCAGGCAAGCCGCAGGGATGCGCGCAGACCTTCATCCAGGGCAGTCTAACATGGGCGAACAAGCCTTCCTGAGCCTCGTCGAACGCACGCTCGATCGGATCGAGGACGCGATCGATGCAACCGGCATCGACGTCGATTTCGGCCGCAGTGGTCATGTGCTGCAGCTCGATTTTGCCGATGGATCGCGCATCGTCGTGAATGCCCAGACGCCGATGCGCGAGCTCTGGGTCGCGACCCGGGCCGGGGGGCACCACTTTCGCGAGCAGGATGGCCGGTGGATCGATAGCCGGGGCGAGGGCGAATTGTTCGCCTGTCTGTCGCGTTGGGTCAGCGCCCAGAGCGGCGAGGCGGTGGTTCTCGGATCGGGCTGAAAAGCGCGCTCCCTGGGCGAGCCGCGATGCTCCTCGCTTATCGGCTGATGGGTGGTGGGCCCGCTGAAGCCGCCCCCGAGGCGTAGTAGTACTCGCCATCCATGATGTCCAGGCCAGGTGGGGGCGTGCGCGAGGCCGGTGCGACGCCGTTTAGCGCGCGCGCCATGTAGTCGATCCAGATCGGCAGCGCGAGTCCGCCACCGGTCTCTCGTTCACCCAGACGCCGCGGCTGGTCGTAACCCACCCAGACGACCGCAGCGACCCTCGGGTGATAACCGGCAAACCAGGCGTCATTGGCGTCATTGGTGGTCCCGGTCTTGCCAGCGAGGTCATCGCGCTTGAGCACCTGCGCCCGGGTACCGGTGCCATTCTGGATGACGCTGCGAAGCACGCTGTCGACCATGAACGCGTTCCGGGCATCGATCGCACGTCGGCTCTCATCGCCCGCTCGGCCGGGTCGGGCCTGCGCCAGGACTCGGCCCTGCGTGTCGGTGATACGACTGATCAGATAGGGCTCGACGCTGTAGCCGCCGTTGGCGATGACCGAATAGGCGCCTGCCATCTGCCATGGGGTTGTCGATCCGGCGCCCAAGGCCATGGTCATGAAGGCCGGATGCTTGTCGGCATCAAAGCCGAATCGTGTGACGTAGCGCTGGGCGTACTCGGGCGTCACAGCCTCCAGAAGGCGGATCGAGACCATGTTCTTCGACCGGGCCATCGCGTCACGCACGCTGATCGGGCCGTCGAATCGATTGTCGTAGTTACGGGGCTCCCAGAGTTGGTTACCGGTGAGCTTGGGATCCATCCGAAAGGGCGCGTCGTTCACGATTGAGCCCGTCATGAACCCACGGTCGAAAGCGGCAGAAAAAATGAAGGGCTTGAAGCTCGAGCCCGGCTGTCGCCAGGCGTGGGTGGCTCGGTTGAACTTGTTGCGTGCGAAGTCGAAGCCACCGACCAGGGCTCGGACCGCACCGTCGTCGGGGCTCACGGCGACCAGCGCGGACTCGACCTCGGGCAGCTGAACGATGCCAAACTGGCCTGGCTTCAGCTCGGTGATGCGCACGAGCGAACCGCGCCGCAGTCGGCGTGCGACCGGTACGCTGTCGGTGAGCGACGGGCCCACGAATCGCAGGCCTTCTCCGCGGATGGTGATCGGCGTCGGTTGGCCGGTGGATAGCACCACACGGTCCTGTGCGACCTGCAGGACCACCGCCGCCGTGAAGCCCTCCACCTCATCGGCGTCGTCGATCGCGTCGGCGATCTGTTCGCGTGCCCGGGAAGCGGTGCTTGAGAGCTCGATGAAGGCTTCGGGCCCTCGGTAACCGTAGCGTCGGTCATAGTCGAGAACACCCTTGCGCACTGCGTCGTTGGCGGCCCGCTGCTCGGCCGCGACGATCGTGGTGTGCACGACGATGCCGGCGCTGTAGGTGTCCTGTCGGAACAGTTCCCAGGCCTGCTGCCGTGCCGCTTCCGCGACATACGGCGCGAGCGTCAGGCGCTCGGGCCGAGCGCTTGCGATCTTGAGGGGCTCATTGAGAGCGGCCTGATAGTCGGCCTCGGCGAGCAGGCCTGCGTCGCGCATGCGCTTCAGGATGTAACGCTGCCGCTCGGTTGCGCGGCGTGGATTGACGATCGGATTGAATCGCGAGGGGGCTTTGGGAAGCCCGGCCAGCATCGCGGCTTCGGCGGGACTGAGCGCCGACAGGGGCTTGCCGAAGTAGGTCTGCGCGGCCGCGGCAAAGCCGTAGGCTCGCTTGCCAAGGAAGATCTGGTTGATGTAGAGCTCGAGGATCTGCTCCTTGGTGAGCGCTTCCTCGATGCGCAGGGCAATCAGGATCTCGACCAGCTTGCGCGCGTAGGTGCGCTCCGGCGACAAGAAAAATTCGCGCGCGAGCTGCATCGTGATGGTCGAGGCCCCCTGCTCGGTGCCCCCGGAGAGCAGGTTGGCCAGCGCCGCTCGCGCGACCCCGATCAGGTCGATGCCCACATGCTCGAAGAAGCGCGAGTCCTCCGCCGCGATGATGGCATTTTTCATCGCCTCGGGGACTTCAGCGATCGGCACGAAGGTTCGCCGCTCCTCGCCGTATTCGCCGATCAGCACCCCGTCGGCGCTATAGATCCGCAAGGGGATCCGCGGCTTGTACTCAAGGAGCGCATCGAGCGGTGGCAGCCGGTCGTTGATCAAGAGAGTCGCGAGCAGTGCCGCCGCCGCGCCGATCGCTGCGAGCAGGAAGGGTGCGGCGCGCCCCGCGTGGGCGAGTCGATCCCGGCGAGGAGGGTGAGGAGCGCGAGCCGCCAACGCGAGCGAGGGGGCGCTCGCCGCTCGGCGGGTGGAGGCTGGGTGCCGGTCATGCGCGCGACGCGAGGCGGCGGTGTCTGAACACCGGAGGTCGGATTATAAGGGCTGCTTTTCTGTTTTAATCCTGCCGGTGCGTAATCTGATCCTGATCGGCATGATGGGCTCGGGCAAGTCGACGGTTGGTCGTCGGCTGGCCGCGGCGCTCGGTCGTCCCTTCGTCGACGCCGACCACGAGCTCGAGCGGCGCTGCGGGGTCCCGGTCACGACCATCTTCGAGCTCGAGGGCGAGGCAGGTTTCCGGCGTCGCGAAGCGGCGCTGATTGCCGAACTCGTGGAGCCCGCCTCGCTGGTTCTCGCGACCGGGGGCGGCGCGGTCACCGATCCCGTGAGTCGTCGGCTGATGCACGAACGCGGCCATGTGATCTTTCTGGAGGCCAGTGCAGCGGATCTGTGGCTGCGCCTGCGCCGCGATCGCAGCCGACCGATGCTCGCCACGGCCGATCCGAAAGCGCGCCTGCAGGCGCTTCTCGAGGTCCGGGATCCGCTCTACCGCGAGACGGCCCATCAACGGGTCCTGACCGGACGTCAGCCGGTGGCCCGGACCGTTGCTGAGATCCTGCGGCATCTTCCGGCCGAGCTGCGCTCGACCGCCCCGAGGCCGGCCGAGGGGCCCGCCGCCACCCCGTCTGCGGAGTCATCGTGAATATTGAACGCGTGGAGGTCGCGCTCGCCGAGCGCAGCTATCCGATCCTGATCGGTCCGGGGCTCATTGCCGGCCACCCGGCCCTGCGCGAACTCGTGAGCGGCCGGCAGGTCGCGGTGATTACCCAGCCACGGGTTGCAGAACTCCACGGCACGCGCCTGCTCGCCGCGCTCTCGGGCGCCCGCCAGCTCGTCCAGGTGACCCTGCCCGATGGAGAGGCGCACAAGGACTGGGAGGCGCTCAACCAGATTTTTGATGCGCTCCTTGCCGCACATTTTGACCGGCGCTCGCTGATCGTGGCCTTCGGCGGCGGCGTGGTGGGCGATGTGGCGGGTTTTGCGGCCGCGATCTACCAGCGCGGGATCGACTTCATCCAGGTCCCGACCACCTTGCTCGCCCAGGTCGATTCATCGGTCGGCGGCAAGACCGCGATCAACCATCCGTTGGGCAAGAACATGATCGGCGCCTTTCACCAGCCGCAACTCGTTCTGGCCGATACCGATACCCTGGCGAGCCTGCCGCCGCGCGAGTTGTCGGCCGGCCTCGCCGAGATGATCAAGCACGGTGCGATCGCCGACCTCGACTACCTCAGGCGGCTCGAGCGGGACATGCCCCGGCTGCTCTCGTGCGACCCGGCCGCGCTTGCAAGCGCCGTCCGACGTTCCTGCGAAATCAAGGCTGCAGTGGTTGCAGCCGATGAACGCGAGGCCGACCTGCGCGCGATCCTCAACTTCGGCCATACCTTCGGGCATGCGATCGAGGCAGGCGCAGGCTACGGTCAGTGGCTTCACGGCGAGGCGGTCGGGGCTGGCATGGTGATGGCCGCGGACCTGTCGCACCGATTGGGCCTCGTCGACGGCGATTTCGTCAAGCGCTTGCGCACCGTGATCGCGGCTGCAAGCCTGCCCGTGAGCGGGCCCGCCTGGCCACCGGCCCGCTACATCGAGCTGATGGCCACTGACAAGAAGGCGACCCAGGGCATCCCACGATTCGTGCTGCTTGACGGTCCCGGGCGAGCGCTCTTGCGCCAGGTGCCACGCGAGGCCCTCGAGGCAACGCTCACCGCCTGCTCGAGGCCGCCTTCGGAGGCCGCCCCTCGGCCCTGATCGGCGTTCTGCCCGTCCGATCCCACCCGGCAGGGAGCGGTTCCCGACTCTGCTGCCCGGGCGCGGTTATTGCAGCGCGGGAAGAGCGATATACTGCAAAGTTCGGTCTCAAATTCTGAAGATGCTTTTGCTGCAACGCGTCAGCGCTGCCGCCACGAATCCGGTGCCATGCCCCCCAAGCGCTGAGCGGGCCCGGACGGTCGATTGCGGGCGCGGTGTTGCCGATTGCGGGTGAACCGAGTTTGCGGAGTCCTGAGATGACTGTCTTGAAGCCTTCCTTGCCCGTGGCGCAAGCCGCTGCCGCTCCAGCGCCCACTTCGGCCGGACTTTACGATCCGGCCAATGAACATGACGCCTGTGGCGTGGGTTTCGTCGCGCACATCAAGGGCAAGAAAAGCCATCGCATCATCGAGCAGGGCTCGCAGATCCTCTGCAACCTCGATCACCGGGG
>CAZAVT010000122.1:0-3007 GCA_964488395.1 uncultured Burkholderiaceae bacterium
GCCAGCCGGTCATCGCGAAGTACTTTGAAAAGCTGTTGACGACGACCAGGTCGTCTCCGAACGCCAGTGCCGATCGCGCCTCATCGTCGTAGCTGAGTCCCAGATAGATCTCGTCGACGATTGAAAAGCCCTGGCGTGTAGCGACCTCGGTCAGCGTGCGCGCCAGTTCATCCGGTGCGATCGAGGTGCCGGTCGGGTTGGAGGGGGACGCAATCAGGATGCCACGGGTGTCCGGGCGCCAGTGCTCGCGCAGGAGTTCAGCCGTCATTTGAAAGCGGGTTTGAGGGCCCACGGCAACTAACTGGGGCCGGCCGTCAAAGGCGCTCACGAAGTGGCGATTGCAGGGATAGCTCGGATCAGTGAGCAGCACCCGGTCGCCCGGCTCGACCAGTGCCGCGCAGGCGAGGATCAGCGCAGCGCTGGCGCCTGCGGTGACGATGACCCGGGCCGGATCGATCACAAGTCCATACCGGCGCTGGTAGTCGGCGGCAATCGCTTCGCGCAATTGCGGCAGACCCGTGGCGGGCGTGTACCGTACCGACCCATCGCCCGCCACCCGTGTGAGGGCCTCGAGCACAAGTGGAGGCGCCTTGAAGTCAGGCTCCCCGATGTCGAGCTGGATCACCGGCTTGCCCATGCTGCGCAGCTCGCTGGCGCGCTTGACCAGCTCCATGACCTGGAAAGGCGCGATTCGCTCGGTTCGTTGTGCGAGCCGCTGCCCGGCCTTGCCGATCTGACTGTCATTCATGACATTGACCTCGACTCTGATGTCTAATTTTGTCTGGTACCCAACCATCTTACCGATCGACCGGATCAGGATCCCGATGTCCGCCTCTGCAGCGACCCGCCCCGTCCGCGCGCCAGCGCTCGAAAGAAGTCGTCTCGCGACGCGCCTGCGTCGAGTGATCAAGGGCTCGGTCCTCTTCGACCCGTCCAGCCGAGGCCGGTACGCGACAGATGCGTCGATTTACCAGATCATGCCGGTTGGGGTCGTGGTGCCGGCCGACGAGCATGATCTGCAGGCGGCGGTCGAGATCGCAGCGGAGTTGCAGGTGCCGATGTTGCCGCGCGGGGCCGGTACCAGCCAGTGCGGTCAGACCGTCGGCGAGGCGCTCGTCATCGATTGCAGCCGTCTTGACGCGGTGACCGCGCTCGAGCCCGAGCGGCGGGTGGTCGAGGTCCAGCCCGGCGTCGTCCTGGACCGCCTGAACGCAGCCTTGAAACCCCACGGGCTGTGGTTCCCGGTCGATGTCTCGACCTCGGCTCAAGCGACGCTGGGCGGCATGGCGGGCAACAACTCCTGTGGTTCGCGGTCGATTGCCTACGGGAACATGGTTCACAACGTGCTCGGCATCGATGCGATCCTCGCAGACGGGACGCGGGAGCATTTCGGACCTTTTGGCGAGGATGCGGCGCGCCCGCTCGGCGGCGTGCGCAGCGCCGAGCTGGTCTCGCGGCTCTTCACGATCGGCGATCGCGAACGCGACGAGATCGAGCGTCGATGGCCGCAGGTGCTGCGGCGCGTCGGTGGTTATAACCTCGATATCTTCCATCCGCGTTCCGAGCGGCCCTACACCGCCGACGGTTCAGTCAATCTGTCTCACCTGTTGGTCGGATCAGAGGGCACGCTTGCTCACTTTCGTCGGCTGCGCCTTCAGCTTGCGCCGTTACCGCAGGCGCGGGTGCTGGGTGTGGTCAATTTTCCTGATTTCGCCCAGGCGATGGCGAGCACTCAGTCGATCGTTGGCCTGGGGCCGTGTGCCGTCGAGCTCGTGGACCGGACGATGATTGACCTGGCCCGGGCCAATCCAGCCTTCCGGCCGGTGATCGATTCGGTGCTGCTCGAGCCCGCGGGCCGGCCGACACAGGCCTTGCTGTTGGTCGAATTCGCCGGTGATTCGCGGGCCGCGCAGCTCGATCGATTGCGCTCGCTGGTCGAGCTCCTTGGTGACCTCGGCTTGCCTGGTGCGGTGGCCGAGTTGACCGGCGAGCGCGAACAGAAGGCGCTGTGGGACGTGCGAAAGGCGGGACTCAACATCATGATGTCCCTGCGGGGTGATGGCAAACCGGTCAGCTTCATCGAGGACTGCGCGGTTCCCCTCGAGCATCTGGCCGAGTACACCGCCCGATTGACCGAAGTGTTCCAGCGGCACGGCACGCGCGGCACGTGGTACGCCCATGCGTCGGTCGGTACCTTGCACGTTCGCCCGATTCTCGACATGCGGCGCGACGGTGCTGAGCGAATGCGGGCGATCGCTGAGGAGGCCGCCGAGCTGGTGCGTCGTTTCAAGGGCGCCTTCTCGGGTGAGCACGGCGACGGCCTCGTGCGCAGCGAGTGGGTGGGGTGGCAGTTCGGGCCCCGACTCACGCGCGCCTTCGAGGAGGTCAAGGACGCCTTTGATCCGCGCGGGCTGATGAATCCGGGCAAGATCGTTCGGTCGACCCGAATGGACCAACGCGAGTTGTTCCGGTATCGACCCGATTACCGGATCGAGCCGCTCGCCACGGCCCTCGACTGGTCGGCGTGGAACGTGCACAACGATCCTGCGACCGAGGCGGTCACTGCGCCCGGAACCGGTGGCGACCCCTCGGGCGGTTTTGCCAAAGCCGTCGAGATGTGCAACAACAACGGGCACTGCCGAAAATTCGATTCAGGGACGATGTGTCCGAGCTTTCGAGCGACCCGTGACGAGCGTCATCTCACTCGCGGAAGGGCGAACAGCCTGCGCCTGGCGCTGTCGGGGCAGCTGGGACCCGATGCGATCGCCTCCGACGATCTGTACGAGACCTTGTCCCTTTGCGTGAGCTGCAAGGGCTGTCGACGCGAGTGCCCGACCGGCGTTGACATGGCGCGAATGAAGATCGAATTCCTGCATCACTACAAGGCCCGGCACGGCCTCACGCTGCGCGACCGCTTGATCGGTGCCTTGCCGAACTACGCGGGCTGGCTCACGCCGTTCGCACCGCTCGTCAATGGCATCGCCAGCCTGCCGGGCAGCGGCTGGCT
>CAZAVT010000122.1:3017-9706 GCA_964488395.1 uncultured Burkholderiaceae bacterium
CGCGCTGGCATACGCGCCCCTTCACCGCCGAGGCGGGTCTATCGAATTCGGTGTCCGCGGGCGCTCCTGGCGCGCGCCCGGTTGTACTCTTTGCCGATACCTTTAACAACCATTTTGAGCCTGGCATCTTGCGATCGGCCCAGCGCGTGCTTGAAGCGGCGGGCCGCAGCGTCCAACTGGCCCGAGCCTCGCTGCAAGACGCTGAGCCACGACGGCCGCTGTGCTGCGGCCGCACCTGGCTTGCGGTCGGTCAGGTCGACCGAGCCAGGGCTGAGATGCGGCGCACGCTCGCCGCACTCAGTCAGCCGGGCTGCGTGGACTTGCCCGTGATCGGGCTCGAGCCATCTTGTCTTTTCACCTTTCGCGACGAGGCGCTCGCCCTGGGCCTGGGCGAGGAGGCCAGTGCCCTGGCGGCGCGCAGTTTTCTTTTCGAGGAGTACCTGGCGAGGGAGCGGGCCGAGCACCGGCTCGATCTTCGCCTTGCCCCAGCGGCGGGGCAGACGATTCATCTCCATGGCCATTGTCATCAGAAGGCGTTTGGCGTCATGAGCGCCGTTGCCGACACGCTCGCCCTGCTGCCGGGCGCCGAGGTGCGCACCATCGAATCGGGTTGTTGTGGGATGGCCGGTGCGTTTGGTTACCAGGCCGAGACCCAGGAGACCTCGCGCGCGATCGCCGGGCTTGATCTGCTGCCCGCGCTGAAGCAGTTGCCGCCCGAGGCGGTCGTGGTTGCCGACGGCACGAGTTGCCGGCATCAGATCCAAGATCTAGCGGGGCGGCGTGCCTTGCATGTGGCCGAGGTTCTCGCCGCTGCCTTGCCGCAGGCTCGCCGCGCATAGCCCCTGCTTTGCAGGGTGATTGCAACCCTTTGCTGTACCGATCCGATCCGCGAGCGGATAATCGCGGGATCTCAATTTTGCAGCCGACGCCGGACCGCAGTGGCTGCCCTTGCCAAGCGAAGCCCAATCATGGATCCAGTACTGCGCAAAGCGGCCCTCGATTATCACGAGCGCGGCCGCCCCGGCAAGATCTCCATCGCACCGACCAAGCAACTCACCAACCAGCGCGATCTGGCGCTGGCCTACTCGCCAGGCGTGGCGGCTGCCTGCGAGGAAATCGTCCGAGATCCCTCGACGGTTTCGCGTTACACCAGTCGCGCCAATCTCGTCGCCGTGATCAGCAATGGCACGGCCGTGCTGGGCCTGGGCAATATCGGGCCCCTCGCGGCCAAGCCGGTCATGGAAGGCAAGGCGGTCCTCTTCAAGAAATTCGCTGGGATCGACGTGTTTGACCTGGAGATCGCCGAGACCGATGTCGACCGGCTGGTCGACGTCATCGCCGCGCTCGAGCCGACCTTTGGCGGCATCAATCTCGAAGACATCAAGGCGCCTGACTGCTTCGAGGTCGAGCGCAAGCTGCGGGCGAGGATGAAGATCCCGGTGTTCCATGATGATCAGCATGGCACCGCGATCGTGGTGGGCGCAGCGCTTACCAATGGACTGCGGGTCATCGGTAAGCGGATCGACCAGATCAAGTTGGTCTGCAGTGGTGCGGGCGCGGCAGCGCTCGCCTGTCTCGATCTGCTCGTGGATCTCGGCCTGCCGCGACAGAACATCTGGGTCAGTGACCTGGCCGGGGTGGTCTATGAGGGCCGTACCGAACTGATGGATCCCCTCAAGGCCCGCTTTACGCAGAAGACTGATTGCCGGACCCTCGGCCAGATCATCGACGGTGCGGATGTTTTCCTCGGGTTGTCGGCCGGGGGGGTGCTCAAACCCGACATGGTGGCTCGGATGGCCAAGCGCCCGTTGATCTTCGCGCTCGCCAATCCCACGCCTGAAATCATGCCGGAGGAGGTGCGGGCCGTGCGCGATGACGCGATCATCGCCACCGGACGCACCGACTATCCCAACCAGGTCAACAACGTGCTGTGCTTTCCGTTCATCTTTCGCGGTGCGCTCGATTCGGGCGCCTCCACCATTACTCGGGAGATGGAAATCGCAGCGGTCCATGCGGTGGCTGATCTGGCCCGCTCTGAGATGTCTGAGGTCGTTGCGGCCGCCTACGGGGTGCCGGGGTCCGGTTTCGGACCCGACTATCTGATTCCCAAGCCTTTCGACCCGCGCCTCATCGCACGGGTTGCGCCCGCAGTGGCGCAGGCCGCTGCCGAAAGCGGCGTCGCGACGCGTCCGATCGAGGACTTGGATGCCTACCGGACGCAGCTCGAGCAGTTCGTCTACCACTCGGGCAATTTCATGAAGCCGATCTTCGCACTCGCTCGCGGATCGGGATCGGCCAAGCGCCGCATTGCCTATGCCGAGGGCGAGGACGAGCGGGTGCTGCGCGCCGTGCAAATCGTGGTTGATGAAAAGCTCGCGCTGCCCGTGGTGATCGGCCGGCCGGCGGTCGTCGAACAGCGCATTGCCAGACTCGGCCTGCGGGTCAAGCCCGGGGTGGACTTCGAACTGGTCAATCCCGAACAGGACGATCGCTATCGCGAGTATTGGCAGGAGTACTACCGACTGAGCGCGCGTCGCGGCGTCACCGAGAACTACGCCAAGACCGAGATGCGGCGCCGCGCGACGCTGATCGGCGCCATGCTCGTCCACATGGGCGCGGCTGACGGCATGCTCTGCGGCACACTCGGCCCCTTTGCCGAGCACCTGCGCTACATCGACCACGTGATCGGTCATCGGGCTGGTTCGACCGTTTACGCGGCCATGAATACGCTCATGCTGCCCGATCGACAGCTGACGCTGGTGGATACTCATGTCAACCACGATCCCGATGCGGCGCAGATTGCCGAGATCACGGTGATGGCCGCGGAGGAACTGCGTCGCTTCGGCATCGGTGCCAAGGTTGCCCTCCTGTCCCACTCGAGTTTCGGCTCCTCCCAGGAGTCCTCGGCGCGCAAGATGCGCGAGGCACTAACCATCCTGCGTCGCATCGCGCCCTCGCTCGCCGTCGATGGCGAGATGCACGGCGATGCCGCCCTCGATCAAGCGGTGCGCTCCTCGCTGATTCCTGACTCGCGGTTCGACGGTTCGGCCAATCTGCTCGTGCTGCCTGGGATCGATGCGGCCAATATTTCCTACAACCTGCTCAAGACCGCAGCAGGTAACAATGTGGCGATCGGACCGGTGCTCCTCGGTGCCGCCAAGCCGGTCAACGTACTGACCCCCTCTGCCACGGTGCGTCGGATCGTCAACATGACGGCATGGACCGTCGTTGATGCGATCAGCGAGCGCTGATATGAGGCTTCCATCGCGAGCGGTCGGTTGCGGGGGCGCGTTCCGGCAGTGGCTGCTCGGTTCGTTGCTGGGTCTGATGTTCGCCCTGACCGCGGTTTTGCCGGGTCTTGCGCAGGCGGATCAGCGCTCGGGCGCCGAAGCCGCGCCCGGCATCGCCTGGATCGAACTGCGTGATCTCCCCCGGGAGGCGCTGGAGACGCTTGAATTGATCCGCTCCGGTGGCCCCTTCCCGTTTAGCCAGGACGCCACCGTGTTCCAGAATCGCGAGCGTCTGCTGCCGCAGCGACCGCGCGGCTATTACACCGAATACACCGTCAGGACCCCTGGCGCGCAGAACCGCGCGGCACGGCGCATCGTCGCGGGAGGTGAGCCAAAGACCTCTGGGGAGTACTACTACACCGACGACCATTACAACAGCTTTCGCCGTATCCGGGAGCAGCGCTCCGACGGAGCGCGACGGTGAGCCTGATCAGTAATCTGCCGGCACAGGCCGTTCTTCCCCTCAAGGCTTACGATCTCGAAGCCCTGTTGAAGGATGCGGTGCGCGCCGACCAGACGGTCTTGCGGGCGGACTTTGACGGTGTGACCGACAAGGCGGGGGTCATGGAGCGGTTGGCGAGTGGGTTCTCGCTGCCCGAGCACTTTGGCCGAAATCTCGACGCGCTCGCCGACTGCCTCAGCGAGCTGCAGCCCGAAGAGGCTGATCGGCCAGGCTTCGTCGTGATCCTGAGGCATCTGCCCGACGGGGCCGGATTCTCCCGCGATCAGCGTGAAGCGCTTCTCGATGTGTTCCGCGACACGGCTGATGCGTTTTTTGATCGCGGCATTGCCTTTCGGGTGTTTTACTCGGTCTTGCCCTAACGAAAATCGCCGGCCACCGCTGCCAGCGCGGCGATCGCAGCGAGGCCGGCCGTCTCGGTGCGCAATACTCGCGGACCCAGCCGCACCGGCTGCCACCCAGTCCGGATCGCCTGCTGTATCTCGATGTCTGAAAAGCCCGATTCCGGTCCGACCAGCAACGCGATGGTGGCCGTCGACCGGCCCGCCGCGCCGAGGTTCGCGCCCGGATCGTTTTCCAGCGTTGCTTTCACCGTCTCGACCAGTGACACCGAGCCCGTCGGCGTCAGGATGAGCCGCAGGGCTGCGCACGGGCTCGGACCGCGCAGCCACGCCTCCAGGTCTTGCGGTTTGTGCAGTTCGGGCAGGCGGTCCTGACCGCATTGCCTGCAGGCAGCCTCGATGATCGCCTGCCAGTGCTCGTGCTTGCGCGCTGAACGTCGGGGATCCAGGCGGATCAGGCTGCGATCGGAGAAGAGCGGAACGATACCTGTCACCCCCAACTCAACCGCCTTTTCGACCGTCCAGTCCATCTTGTCGGCGCTCGATAGGCATTGTGCGAGGGTGACCGAGAGTTGGGGCGGTGGACTGGCCGGCAACTCCGTCTCGATGTGGAGCTGATAGACCGCGCTGCCAGCCTGCCCAAGCCGCGCCTGGTAGCGGCCGCCGGTTCCGTCAAAGACCTCGATGGACGCGCCCTCGCCAAGCCGCAGCACCCGCGTGAGGTAGTGCGTCTGCTCGCGGGTGAGGGCGATGGGGCCCTCACCGGCCGGTGCGCCCCATTGGACGCGGGCTTCACGGACCAGCAGTCGCGGGGTCAAGGCAGCAACCGACGATAGTAGTTGGGCAAGGAAAAGAGCGCTCGATGGGTGGCCCCGTTGTAGAACTCGAGCTCGCCGATGCCGCGTTCGATGAGTCGCCGCTCGACCTCAGACTCGGTCAACGATGGAGGATCAAGCTGATCCGAGGCCACGGCCAGGCCCCAGTAGGCGCCGTAGAGTGGCACATAAAGGCCCATGGGCCGAACCAGACGATAGGCTTTGGAGAGTTCCCCGATGAGAAACCGCACCCGCTCGGGATTGAAGACCGGAGAGCCGATGTGCAGGATCAGCGCGCCGCCCGCATGGAGCAGCCGACGCGAGAGCTGAAAGAATTCGGGGGTGTAGAGCTTGAAGGCGGGCGTGTCCGGATCCGTCAGGTCCAGGATCACCAGGTCGAAGCGCTCGATGCCGCCACGAAGGATCGCCTGGACAGTCTCCCAGCCATCGCCGATGCGGATGTCCACGCGCGGGTCGTCAAGCGCACCGCGATGCACGGATTGCAGATGCTCACGCGCGATGCGAATCACCTCGGGGTCGAGTTCGGCCATGACCACGCGTGACACGCTGGGATGCTTGAGTAATTCTTCGGTCGATCCACCATCCCCGCCGCCGATGATCAGGACGCTTCGCGGCGCAGGATGGCAGATCGCGGCAGGGTGCACGAGGCTCTCGTGGTAGTGGAACTCGTCACGCTCCGAGGTCATGAAGGACCCATCAAGACGAAACAGCCGTCCCCATTGCGGCGTGTCGTGCACCTCGATGGACTGGTGGGCCGATCGGGTGGCCTCGACCAGCCGTTGGGTGCGGTAGCCGTACACGCTGTCGCCATTGAGCCACTCGAGCAGTGTCGATGGGACTTGGTCTCGCGCAGTCCGTTCGTCTCCGCGCTGCAATTCCTTCAGTGATTTCGATCGAGGACCGAAGGCTTCGATGAGCAGGGCGAGGAGTTTGCGGGCACGAGCCGAATTGTCGGTCGAGAAATTGCAGACATAGACGTCGAGCGTGACCGCCTGGCGCTCGGGCCAGGTGTGGACCGCGAGATGGGATTCGGCAAGCAATACCGCCCCGGTCACGCCGCCAGGACTATTCTGGATGGCGGGAAACGCGAAGTAAGTTTCGTCGACCAGCGTGAGACCGGCCGATTGGACCCCGCTTCGACAGAGCGCTGCGATCCGATCAGAATCGATGAGCAGTGCCGCTTCGCAGACGCATCCATAAAGATCGGCCGTGAGGTGCAGTCCCTGCATGTGCGCCTGGTCTTGTGTCGAGTGGAGCCCCAGATCCCGGGTGATTGTCCTGCCGCAGCCGAATCAGCTACCTCGCGCAGGGGCCCGTGGTCAGACCCGAACCGAACGACCGATTGGGTCGGGGGAGTGGGTTGGAGGCAATCTGAAATGATAGCAGTCCAAGATGGCTGCCCCGCGATTGCCCTGGGTCGTTTGTTAGAATCCGCGGCTACGATCGACGCAACGCTCGAACCGTTTCGGCGCTTGCCGGGATCGATCGTCGACGGGATGCGCACCGATGGATCAGATCACTCAGAGTGCCGTGGCTGCGGGTCAACCCGGGCGTCATCCGCCCGAGCTCGAGCGAGCGATGGCCAACGCCATCCGGGCGCTCGCGATGGACGCGGTTCAGCAGGCCAACTCGGGCCACCCCGGCGCGCCGATGGGGATGGCCGAGATCGCGGTCGCCCTTTGGGGCGGCGCCTTGCGGCACAATCCGGCGAACCCGCATTGGCCGGACCGGGACCGCTTCGTGCTCTCCAACGGTCACGGCT
>CAZAVT010000123.1:0-9606 GCA_964488395.1 uncultured Burkholderiaceae bacterium
ACTGATCAGCAACTCTTACCATCTGCCTTTACTCCATTTTCAGTTCCTCCCGCCGGCCCCCAAGCCGACGCTCCACCCGTTGTCTCCAATGTCGCATTCTCCGACGGCACAACCGTCCTCGACCGCCGCGACGACAAGGTGACATTCACGCTGAGCGACGTCCCGGATGCCACTCAGCCTGCTGGCACGACCCCCAAGTTTCAGGTGACTGCGCTTCAGAAGACGAGCGATTCGCTCACCTTTGCGCCGCCCTCTAGTGGCGGTCTCGTCGAGTCCGTTTCAGCCCCCACGCAATTTACTCGCAGTTTCAAGCTGGCTGTCGGCAGCTGGAACAATGGGAGCTTCGTCGAGGTCCTGTCTCTGGACGTGCAATCCCTGACAACCCTCACCCTTGCGGGGTTGGTAACCGCGTTGAAGGCAGACCCCGATTTTGCCAGCAATCCTTATCTGGAAAGCATTCAGGCGTCTGCCGATGCCACAAAGCTGGAGATCAAATGGAAGGATCAGTCCAAGGCTGATCAATATTCCGCCGAATTGCGCTCCAATTGGCTGGCGCCCTACTCATCGTCCCTGTTGGGCGGGGACCTGCAAAAGCTGGGTTACCAGGCAGTCGCTACCGTCATCACCGAGGGTGGCAGCAGTTCTTCCAATCCCTCGACCCAGGTCAGCGAAGTACAACGCGTTCTGTTGCCAGCTGATGCCGATATCAAGACGGGGTCGGTGTTCCTGCTGGACCTGCCGTATAGCGATCTGAAGACTGCGCCGCTCACTGCGCCTGGAGCGACCGGTTTGCTCTCTGCATTGCAGGCCGCGCAATCGGCCTCCGGCAATAACCTTCTTACAATGACGGTCGTGGATGTTCAAGGGGGTGGGAAGGCGCTGAATCTGCTCTGGAACAGCCCGGGCATCGTTGATGGGGTATCCAAACTCGGCGAGTTGTTGCCGGTGGTCCCGACTCTCGTCAGTGGCTCCACGGACCAATGGCAACTTTCCCGACCGGATATCGAAGCTGCGTTCAAACTTCTGGATCCGTCTGGTTACACCCAGTTCGGTGGTCTTCAAATCGTCGCCACCGAAGGCTTCGATGACGATTCGGTATCGGATTCGTCCCAGCCTGCGATTCTCGTCTTCCCGGATCTTCAGGTTGTCAGGAGCATAGCCCCAGACAACTCGACCTCTGGCAGGTTCTCGGAAAGCGCATCGGCCCAGTTCACCGTTATTCTGGGCAACACCGTGCCGGCTAATTCCCTGATCTGGAAAATCAAGACGGGTACGACCGCCATGGGTTCTGTTTCCCAGTCTGCAGCGTCAGCAGATGATTTTGTGTCGACCGACGGGCAGCCTGGGGGTTCTGTCAATGTCCCGTCCGGTTCGTTGACAGGTACGTTTTCGGTAGGCATTACGAATGACACCTTGCCGGAGGGTGCGGAGTCCTTCGGGATCGTCATCGGTCACATGGAGGGTGATTCGTTTGTCACCGATTTCGAAACCAGCGAGAGTAGTTTCATCCTTGCCCCGAGTGACCCCGGTGTCGTCCTAAGAGTCGGGGTCCCGTCGGTTTCGCCGGGAGGAGCCCCTTCCTTGATGGCGTCGGTGCTTGGCCTCGATCAAACCCCTGCGACTCCAACGATCAACTGGGCTGCCGTCAGGGCAAACAACACAGTGGAGGCGTTGCCAGCGTCTTCGATGCCGTCGGTCAGCACCTACGGATCTTCATCGGGCGTTTCGGTCAGTGCGATCAATTCGGTGCTCACGACTGCGGGAGCTGCAGATGCCAAACTCATCCGCCTCCAGTACGACCCCGACGGTGCGGGACCGATGACCGCGCTGAGTGGCGAGCTCAGTTGGCCACCCACGCCGAATGGTCTGCCGGACGTGCCTCAGATCATGCCGGTTTGGGAGGGCACGAGCACCATCGTCGACCGTAGCGATGACGCGATTCGATTTGATTTCTCACCCAGTGACGGGCTTTCCTCCCTGGCCGCTGGCACCTTCAAGCTGGTTTCGCGGTTGTCGAGGGAAGAGCCGCTGTCCGTAACGAAGACGGCTTCCAGTGGCAGCAACCCGGAGACTGCA
The DNA here is from genome assembly GCA_964488395.1 of uncultured Burkholderiaceae bacterium. Classification (GTDB taxonomy): domain Bacteria; phylum Pseudomonadota; class Gammaproteobacteria; order Burkholderiales; family Burkholderiaceae_E; genus SYIM01. The sequence continues at coordinate 2,077 of CAZAVT010000123.1, forward strand.
ACGTTCACGGTGACGACAACGGACCTGGCGGGTCCAGGCTTCGTGTTGAATGCGGGCAATGTCTGGCTCTTTGCCGGGCAGTACGAGCTCGAGCAGGCCAGGATCGCTGGCAATGCGACCTCGATCAGTACCCAGACCTTGGCGACCGCGCTGACTTCAGTAGCGGGGACGAGCAGCCTCCCGTTCACGCTCAATTCGGCTGCCGGCACGCTGATCTTGACCTGGAATACGACAGGTGACCAGCCCGACGCGACCCTGCTCAAGCGGATCGAGTTCGATGGGCAAACCTTGTACGGTCCGGTCGCGGGGGCGACGCCGCTTTATTCGACGACCCTTAAGACCTTTGATCAGGCTGCTAACCTAGGCACGGTCACCCACAAGATCGCCGTCCCATCGATCGCGACGCCTGCCAAGTATCAGATCGGCATCGAAGGCTTCGGGCCAGTGCTCCTGGATTTGAACTCCAGCGACAATGCTGACTCGATCAAGACCAAGCTTGTGACGGCTCTGTCAGCGGTCACGGAAAAGCCATTTGCGATCACTGCATCCGGATCCGACTTGGTCATCACCTGGTCGAATTTGTCGGCTAGCGATCATCAACCCTGGCCGGAAGGGCCATCGACCTTTGCGAAGGTTGAGCCACTCATTCCGGGCCCTGAAAGCAAGATCAGTCGCGCGGCGCTCACGCAAGCCATCGATCTCGCCAATTACCCGAATGTGTTTGGCTTCAGGGCGGAGATCGCTGAATCGACCGACCCAGATGCCAACGATACGCCTGATACCGGCACAGGCTGGGTAGACCGGCCGATGCCGCTTGTTGGTCATATCGACAGCTCAAACCTATCGCTCGCCGAGGGTGGGTCGGCCACTTTCAACGTTCAGTTCAATCAACCGATTCCGGCTGGCGAACGGTCGCTCGTCAAGTGGCGGCTCGTCCACGACCAGCAGGACGGAACTTCTAATAGCGACTTCACCACCGGCACCAACCTTCCGAGTGTCGATGGCACCTTGAATACGTTCGCAACATTCTCAGCCGATGGAAAGAGCGCCACGATCACACTGTCGATCGCGGACGACACGACCGCAGAGGTCCGGGAGTCTTTCCGGATAGAAGTCGGCTCTGCGTGGGGTAGTCAGCCATTTGTTCCTGACATGGACTGGGTGCCGACCTTTTCGATCGAGGCAAGCGACCAGACCAGCGCCACGCTTTCAACGAGTCGGGTTACCTCTCCGACATCGGGGCTTCAGTTGACCGCCTCTGGCGGTACGCTCTCTGACGCGAGTCTGAAGTGGTATCCGATCACCAGTAACGCGAACTCCTCGGTGGTGACCGGCTCCAGCCCTCTATCGTTAACGTTCAGCTCGGACGGGTTTTACAGCGACACGGCGATCCAAAACGCCATCGGGGGCTTGAGCCCCACGCCCATCGGCGTTCGTGCCCTCTGGGACCATGACAGCAGCACCACCACTCCAGGCATCTTCGCAGATGTCATTTTTCCTGGCTCATCGCAGTCACCTTCCGTCACCATTTCGCCGGTCGCCACCGCGGTCGAGGAAGGCAACGGTATCAGCTTTACCGTGACGCTTTCGTCGCCGTTGCCCACCGGCGTCAGTCTCGGCTGGAAAGTTCAACCGGAATCGACCAACGGCACTCAGGCGGCAGACTTCAAAGTCACATCCACTGACACCACCGCCGCGAGCAGTTTTCCGCAAGGGGCGCTTGTGTTCACGGGTACCTCCGCCACCGCGACGGTCTTCACCTTCAACGACTCAAGTCCCGAGTCGGCCGAAGCGTTTCGGATCGTTGTGAGCGCTAGCGACCCAGGATTTTCAAATACCTGGCAATCCACGACGCTCACGATCAATTCATCGGACCAGACCAGCCCGTCTGACACTCCCGCAACGGGGACACTTGTTGTGACTGGATCGGCCCAGGAGGGCGGACAACTCACTGCCAGTCTTTCAAACGTCATTGATGTCGATGGCGCCCCGATGACCTCCTACCGTTGGCAACAAAACAACGGGACGACGTCCACTCCCCAATGGGTGGATATCGCCGGTGCGACGAGCGCGAGCCTGTCGATCCCAGGCGATCAGTCTTTCGTTGGCCGTCAGGTTCGCGTTGTGGCCAAAACGACTGACTCGAAGGGGGGTATCACTGAGTTTTTCGGCGCCTCGCAGACGGTCGCCAATGTTAACGATCCGCCCGGTGGTGCGGTCACGATCCAGGGTGTGCCAGCAGTGGGTCAGACGTTGACCGCCAGTCATACCATCACCGATCCGGACGGGATCGGGACCATCACCTATCAGTGGAAGGCCAACGGGACCAGCATCAATGGTGCGACCCAGCCGACCTTCACGTTGACGTCGGCGGAAGTCGGCAAGACGATGACGGTCACTGCGTCTTACACCGATCAGCAGAACACAGGCGAGTCTGTCACCTCGTTATCGACCAGCGCGGTCACGGCCACCTTGACGACGCTGTCCGGCAAGGTCGTCGACGGCTACCTCGCCGGCGCGACGGTTTTTGCCGACGCCAACGGCAACTTCATCAAGGACGCCGGTGAGTCTTCGACCGTCACAGCGGCCGACGGTGGCTACACACTTAATAATCCGCAGGGCCCGATCACGGCGTTTGGTGGCATCGATACCTCGACCGGCTTACCCTTCGTCGGGGGGCTGATGGCGCTAGCGGGTTACACCACGGTCACGCCGCTGACGACCCTGGTCGCGATCTACCTGAATGCCAAGCGTTCTGCTCTGGGCGGATCCTCCTTCACAGTGGATCAGGCCCTGACGGATATTGCTCAGGTGACCGGCCTTTCCAAGACCATGCTCACCCAGGACGTCTACGCTGCTGCGTCGACCGATTCTGCCGCGCTGGCTGCGCAGAAATACGCAACCCAGCTCGCGACCCTGACCCAGGCGGCCATTGCCCTCCATGACAATTCGCTCGACAACGGTCCCGACCAGTTGGTCGTCAACGGGATGATCTCTGGTCTGATGACCAAGATCAGCGAGGCGCTCGCAGTGCCGGGCGGTGCAGGGCGTCTTCAGCCGGCCAATATTGATTGCGTGACGGCGGTCCTGACGGCGGCAGCAGGGACTGGCGGCACGGCGCCAGCCGATCTCGGAGCAGTCGCGACGGCCGTGTCCACTTTGAATACAGCGATCGGTAACGTGAGTGCCTCGTCCGCGAGTCCGGATGCGCTGGCTTCGATCCTCAAGCTCCAGGCGGTGTTCCAATCGACGATGCTGTCGCAGATCGCTGATGACGCGACAACCTTCAGCGCATCGAGTTACGACACGACGGCTGAACTTGGCGCGCTCGCCGCCACGCAGCCTGTCCGCGTCAGCGCCTTGCCCAGCAATGCGATTGTCGGGACCTTGGGCGACGACTCCGGGGGGGTGCGGCTGGTAGGCACGAGTCTCGGCGAGGAGATGCTCGGGCTGGCCGGCGACGACGTCCTGCTCGGTCTCGGCGGCAATGACACGTTGTCCGGGGGCCCTGACCAAGATGCGCTATTCGGCGGCGACGGCGACGATCGGGCCACCGACCTCGCGATGGGCGACATCTTCATTGGGGGGCTCGGTACCGATCGCGCGGTATTCTCGGGCAGTGCCACCGACTATTCAGTATCTCTTGCAAACTCGACCCAGCGCAGCACGGTTATCGGGACCGCGTTTGCCGCCGCAGAGTTCGGCCATGAATCGGGGTCGCCGCTTTACCGGCTCGTCTCCAAGACCGGGGCAACAGGCGAGATCTTTGTGCAGGCGGAGGAATTCCAGTTCGGCTCGTCCAACCCGGTCTCGCCAGACTCGCTGATCCCGACCGCGCCGACTGGGATCGTCGTGGCCCCCTCGGGCGGAACCCACACCACGCTCGCCGCAGCGATCGCCGCAGCCAACGTGGGTGATCTCATTACCGTCAGTGCGACATACGCGGAGACCGCCACAACCCCGGTCCTCATCACCAAGAACAACCTCAGGATTCAGCTCGATGGCACAGGCGCGGCGTTGAGCTTCAAACTGGCCGAGTCCGCCGAGGCATCAGGTGTCGAGAATCTGACCCTGCTGGGCACCCGCTCCGCGAATGTCACCGGCAATGCTGCCAACAATCTGATCGTCGGCAATGAGGGCGAAAACCGGATCGATGGCCTGGCAGGCAACGACAAGATTGCTGGCCGGGGCGGAGACGACGATCTGTACGGCGGCGCCGGCAATGATTTTCTCGACGGTGGCATGGGTTGGGACAACGTCTTCGGTGGTTCAGGCAACGATCGCCTGCTCTCTGGCGAAGGTGGCGCCTCCAGCTCGGTTGTCGGGGCGCGCGGTGCCGATCTGCTCTCTGGGGGCTCTGGAAATGACATCCTGATTGTCGCGACCGAGGACGCTTCCGCAGTCCAGTTACTGGGCGGTTCCGGCAACGATCTGTACCGATTTGCGAGCATTGACAATGGTCGGGACAACAACGGCAATCCGCGCAACGTGGCAAGCGACCCGCGACCTCTGCAACTGAATACGTTCATCGCCGACCTCACCGCTGGTGACGGGATCGACATGGCCGCTCTGGTTCGTGGGTCCACGGGCACGACCCCGGTGGGCAGCCTGGTGTCTGGGGCAGTCCAGTCGGGCGATCTGCCCTTCGAGTTTGGATCGGGCAAGGCGAACGCTGGTCTGAAGGTGATCGGACTGACCTCTTCCAGCGGTGGCGGGACACCCACCTTCAGTACATCGACGGGCTTGCGCGATGACGTATTAGGCTCGCTCAAGGTGGCGCTTGCCAGTGCGAGCGAGGTCAATGACGCCATCAGCCGGGGTAGCGACGTCAGCTCCAGCTTTCACACGACCGCCCAGTTTGAATCGATCAACACCCTGCTGACGCAACTGAGCCCGATGTATCAGACCATTGGCTAGCGACCGGCCCTCAGCCCCCCGCCACCCGCTCCACCCATCGGAGCTGGGCGGGGAGGCAGCGGGTCATCAGGTCGTAGCGATCCCTCACCCGTTCGCGCGCGGCGGCGCCCAGCCGCGCCGCGAGCGGGGGGTCGTCCAGGAGCTCACACACCCGATCCACCAGTCCGGGCCCATCAAAGAAGTCGACCAGCAGGCCTTGCGCCCGGTCGTCGATCGCTTCGCGTACCGGTGCGGTATCACTCGCGACGATCGCGCAGCCGATGCTCATCGCCTCCAAGAGACTCCAGCTCAGGACGAACGGGTAGGTCAGATACACATGGGCCCGGCTGAGTTGCATCAGCTGCACAAAATCCGAGTAGGCCAGCTTTCCGACAAAATGCACCCGGCTCAGATCGAGCTGGTCCTTGACCTCGTCCAGGAAGATCTGCCGCCAGCTGCGCCCCGCATAGGCCGGGCCCGAGGGGGCCGCGCCGTAGCTCACGCCATCGCCACCGACCAGGATGACTCGGGCTTTCGGGCGCCGCCGCAGGAGCTCGGGCAGTGCTCGCATGAAAATGTGATAGCCGCGATAGGGCTCCAGATTGCGATTGACGAAGGTGATCACCTCGTCCTCGCGGGTCAGCTTCATGCCGCTATTGAGCGTCATCCCCACCCTGGGATTGGGCCGCAGCACCCGGGTGTCGATGCCGTCGTGGATGACCTCGATCGCCGGATGCATGCGTTCCGGATACAGGCTCTTTTGCCACTCGGTCGGGGAGATGCCCAGCACCGCATCCTCAAACGCAAGCAGATGGTTCAGATTCTTGGCCCGCAGGCGACCCGCATCGGCGAGCCCGTCCTGACGCGACGCAAACTCCGGGTCAAACCCCACGTCCGCCCCATCGACCTTGTAATAGAACTCGCAGAAAAGCCCGATCCGGGCCCTCGGCCAGACTTCGGGCAGCAACAGCGTCTCGCCCCAGCCAGGGTGGGCGACGATCACGTCGGGCACGAAGCCCTGGTCACGCAGTTGCGCGGCCGCCCGCGCAGCCGCCTCCGCCCGGACTATCTTGGTCTGCAGGTCCTGCAGCCACGGATGCCCGCCGTTGGGCACCGATTCCGGCCGCACGCCGTAGCTGGTGATCTCGAGGCCCTGCCAGGCCTGGGGCGTGTCCTTGCCAATTTTCAGGGCCCGGACCTGCGTCCCGTCTCGAGCGGCGAGCGCCGGTGCGAGGTAGCGGTATTGCCCTGGGAAATTCTGGTGAACGAAGAGGATCTTGCGATTCATGAGACGAAGCCCAGGTCCCTGTTGCATTGACGCGACATGATCAAGCCCGCACCGGGCTCTGACGGGCCCTGGCGGGGGCCTTGATCACACGCCCTGGATCATGCCGGTCGGTCCGTCCATCACGGGCTGATCCAGGTCTAACGACGGCCCGCCAGGCCGCCTGGGTTACCAAAAAGCTTGATTTCACGCCGATTTGAGGGGGCGGCTGTGAAATCCTGCTCACCACCCGACGAACGGGCTAAGCGTTTCCGGGGGCTCCGATGTTAATCTGATTTTGCTAACGGAGCAGGGGTTCGACCGGGATCTCAAGATTGCGATCGCAGACCCCTGATTTTCCTCGATTTGCTGGCTTGCGGGGCTTTGGACTGATATTCTGACGAGTTATGCGCATAGTGCACAACTACGTCAGGACTCGCCATGCACCGCCGAATGACCATCACTCTGGACGAATCTGTGTACGAGGGTCTCTACCGAACGGTGGGTAAACGCAAGATGAGTCAATTCATCGAAGACCTTGTCCGACCGCACGTGCTCGATACGGCGCTCGACGAGGGGTATCGCGCGATGGCGGCAGACCGCCCCCGCGAATCTGAGGCGCATCTCTGGCTGAGCAGCACCGCCAAAGAGGGCCAGGGTGAATCGCGGTGAGGTCTGGTCGCTGGTGGCCGAGCGCCAGCCTGAGCCTTCGGCCGACGGCGGTTTGCGCGGTCGCTCGGTGGTCATCATCAGCAACAACGCTGCCAATCGCAATCTCGATCGCGTGGTCGTCGTTCCCATCACTGCGGACGGCGAGCGCCAATATCCCGGGGAGGCTCGCGTGACACTTTCTGACAAACCCTGCAAGGTCAGTGCCGATCAGATCACCACGATGCCGCGTGCGTCGCTGTCGAGCCGGATCGGTGAGCTCTCACGGGCCGACCTGCGAGCGGTCGAAGAGGCGGTGCAGGTCCATCTGGCCCTGCCTCGCTAGTGCTTCGCGTGACCTCCACTTATCCCTCTTCTCTCTGTGCCTCTGAAGATCATCCTCAAGGTTCAAGACCATGACGACCAAGCCCAACCAGACTTCCGTTGACGCCAGCCGTTCTGCCACCCGCAAGGGCGCGCGGTCTGGCAACCGGGGCAAGACTCAGGCGATCGCCGCCGAGACCTTGCAGCCCGGCCTTCCGGAAGCCGCCGATCTCAATGCCTCTTTGAGCCCCACGCCCGTCGCGCCGGCCGACCCGGCGGCTCCTGCCGTCGAGCCCAACCGGCGCAAGCGCGCCACGCGGCGAGTGGTCGACGAGACCGATACGCAGGACTTGTTCAGCGGGGTCGCCCCGGATGCGCCGCAGCAGCCAGCCGAGAGC
>CAZAVT010000124.1:0-9209 GCA_964488395.1 uncultured Burkholderiaceae bacterium
TGCTGCGCTCGGACTTGTTGGATTTGGCGTCTTCCATGCTGATCACTTTTTCCATGTCTGACCTCGTCGGGACGATAGTTTGAAGCACTGCGACCGGCGAGGATTATTGCACGCAACTACTGTATAAACAAACAGCCCTTGGACTTCACCCGATTGGCCGAGGTCACCCTTGCACCGAGCCCACCGACGGTTCAGGCACTGCCCCACTCGAGCGCGCAGCCGATGGCCAGGCGGGCGGTGTACATTCTGATTGCGTGGCGATCACCTGGAAAGCGGGCACTCACTGCGAACACGCGGCCGACAGCACCAACCGGCAAACGCCCCGATGCCGCCCGTCTTGCCCACGCCACACAAACCGTACCCACCGGCTTGGCAATCGACCCCCCGCCGGGGCCAGCGACACCGCTCACCGCCAGGGCGAGCGTGGCGTCCGACCGCGTGAGAGCACCCAGGGCCATTTGGCGAACCACGGGCTCGCTCACTGCGCCAAAGCGCTGAAGAAGGCCGGGATCGACCCCGAGGATCTCGATCTTTGCCTCGTTGCTGTAGGTCACAAAGCCACGCTCGAACCACGCGCTGGCACCCGCACGCTCGGTGAGGAGCGCGGCAATCAGTCCACCGGTACAGGACTCGGCGGTTGCTACCCGCTCCCCGCGCCGGGCGAGTTCGGCCCCAATGCGGTTTGCCAGCTCCACCAACGCCGTCCAGCCGGGCACAGGCCCGCTCTGCGCCGGCGCAAGGGAGGCGGGGGCGTTCACCAGGCCTCCCAGATGAGCAACGGGACCAGTGTGAAAACCGCCGCCAGCAGGTCGTCGAACATCACTCCGAAACCGCCCTTCAGCCGCGCGTCGAATTGGCGAATGGGCGGGGGCTTCACAATGTCAAAAAACCGGAACAGGAGGAACGCGACCGCCTGGACTGCGGCCTCATTCGGGATCAGTGCAAGGACCAACCAAAACGCAACGACTTCGTCCCAGACGATCGCCGGGTGATCCGCCACGCCGATCTCTCGGGTCACCCTGCCACAGGCCCATACGCCCAGTGAAAAGCCCAGCAGCGTGACCAGCAGCCAGGCTTCGCGCGAGAGGAGGCCATCAGCGGCCACGAAGATCGCCCAGGCCCAGAGAGTGCCGACCGTCCCAGGCGCAAACGGAGACAGACCGCTCCCGCCGGCCAGCGCAATCAGGTGGGTGGGCCGCGACAAACGAAATCCGGCTCGGCCGGACTTAGGCAAAGTGGTCATACGCCGCCCAATGGGGGGGGATGATCTGCCCAGCGCGGTCGAGCACGACACACCCGCGACCCGCGACCAATGAGCCGATGCGGGTCAGGCGCAGATCGAGCCGCTCGGCGAGGCGTTCGAGCGCGAGCCGGCGATCGAGGGGGGCCGTGAAGAGCAGCTCGTAGTCGTCGCCACCGGCGAGGGCCAGACGCTGCCGCTCGGCCTCGTCCTCGGCTGCGAGGCTTGCCGCAACAGGCAGTGCGGGCCAATCGACCCGGGCGGCAAGGCCGGAGCGCGAGAGAATATGACCCAGGTCCCCCGCTAATCCGCCCGACAGATCAATGGCCGCGTGGGCCAGGCCGAGGAGCGCCTGACCGAGCGCGATGCGGGGCATCGGCCAATCGAGTCGACGCTGCGCCGGGTGATCCGGCGACAGGGCGCGTCCGGCTGCTGCCTCACGAACCGCGTAAGCGGCCCCGCCCAGCTCTCCGGACACCCAGAGATCATCACCCAATCTCGCCCGGTCCCGTCTCAGCGCCTGACCGGCCGGAACACGGCCAAGCGCTGTGATGCTGATCGTGAGCGGGCCGCGTGTGGTGTCGCCGCCCACCAGTTCGCAGTCGCTCGCCTGCGCGAGCGCGAGCAGGCCGCGCGAGAACCCCTCGAGCCAGGACTCATCGGCCGCGGGCAGCGCCAGCGCCAGCGTGAACGATTGCGGCGTCGCGCCGATCGCCGCCAGGTCGGAGAGATTGACCGCCAGCGCCTTGTGGCCGAGCGCGGCGGGCGCGACCTGCGGCAGGAAATGACGCCCGCACACCAGCATGTCGGTGGTGATCGCCGCCACTTGCCCCGGCTCGACCGGGGCAAGCAAGGCGCAGTCATCGCCAATTCCGAGCAGGGCGCGGCGCAACGGCGCGCCGGAAAAGTAGCGCTCGATCAGTTGAAACTCGCCAAGCGCCATACGGTCAGACCTGGAATCGCGAGCGGCGCGGCGCGTTCGCGTCTCAACGATCGTCGGCGACCGACGACGGGCTCGCGAGCGCCGAGGCCGCCACGGGCGTCGGCTGAGCCGTCGCGCCAGCCTCGACGGCCCGCAGACGCCCAGCGACCCGGTCAAGTACGCCATTCACGTACTTAAAACCATCGGTACCGCCGAAGGTCTTGGCCAGTTCGACCGCTTCATTGATCACGACCCGGTAGGGAATCTCGGGGTGATGGGAGAGTTCGTAGGTCGCAATCAACAGGATCGCATGCTCGACCGGACTCAGCTGCGTGACCGGACGGTCGAGGTGAGGTGCGATCCGTTCTCGAAGCGGCTCGATCGACTTGACCACCCCCTGGAGCAACTCCTTGAAGTGCTCCACATCGGCCTTGGCGAACGCCGGGTTGTCAATGCCCAGATGGACTTCGATCGACGCGACCTCGGACTGGCTGATCAGCCACTCATAGAGGCCTTGCAAGGCAAATTCGCGAGCCCGGCGACGAGCGCTTTTCGCCGGGGTGCCGCCCTGTCCTTTGGCCATCGGCCCTGCGGGAGACCCGCTCATGCGCCGCCCCGCGCGCCCGGGACAGCCCTTGAAGCACCCCATCGTGCCGTCAGTGCGTCCAGCCAAGGGTTGAGACGGGCCATTTCGATGGCGACCTGCGCGGCCTCCGCGCCCTTGATGGGTGCTCGGACCTCGGCCTGTTCGTCGGTATTGGTGGTCAACACGGCGTTGGCCACCGGAATACGGGCCTCGAGTGATACTTGCTGGATCCCGCGGGAGGCCTCGTTACACACGATCTCGAAATGATAGGTCTCGCCGCGGATGACCGCACCGATGGCGATCAAGGCATCGAACACGCCGCTGTCGGCCATTCTCCGCAGAACCTGAGGAATCTCGAGCGCGCCCGGGACTGAGCAGACCGCGATCCGTTCGCCGCTCACCCCCTGACGGAGCAACTCGGCGATACAGGCCTCGCGCAGCGCGTCGCAGACCGGTTGATTGAATCGCGAACAGACGATGCCGATCGCGAGACCGGTGCCGTCCAGTCCAGCCTGGTGCGGGCTAATGCTCATGGTTTGACCTCACGCGGGTCCAGGCACAAAACCGGTGACCTGCAACGAAAAGCCGGCCATGCTGGGCAGCTTGACCGGACGCGACAGCAAACGCATCCGAGCAACACCCACGTCCTTCAGGATCTGTGCCCCAATGCCGTAAGTGCGGATGTCGAACTGTCCCCGACGCTCTCCCTCGGCGATCTCGGTCGTTCCCTGGGCGGCACCGGTCAGCGCAGCCATCAGATCAGCGGGGGTCTGCGAACAGTTGACGAGGACCAGAGCGCCACAACCGGAGGCCGCGATCGCTTCAAGAGCCCGATTGAACGACCACGTTTGACCGGCACGGCGGGTTTCGATGAAATCGAGCATCGACAGCGGCTCATGCACCCGAACCAGCGCCTCGCGGTCGGGACCAGGCTCGCCGCAGACGAGGGCCAGGTGGACCTCGCCCATCGCGCGGTCACGGTAACCGAGCAGGCGAAAGGGCCCGTGCGCGGTCGGGATGACGGTATCGCGGACCCGTTCGATCAGCGACTCGTTGGAACTGCGGTAATGAATCAGGTCGGCAATCGTCCCGATGCGCAGCCCGTGCAGGGAGGCAAACTCGAGCAGGTCGGGCAACCGGGCCATCGTCCCGTCGTCCTTCATGATCTCGCAGATCACCGATGCAGGCTCGAGCCCCGCGAGAGCCGGCAGGTCACAGCCCGCCTCAGTGTGACCGGCCCGCACCAGTACCCCACCCCGCTCGGCACGCAGCGGAAAGATGTGACCCGGTTGGACCAGATCCTGCGGCGTGGCCTCGCGCCGGATCGCTGCCTGTACGGTACGCGCCCGATCGGCAGCCGAGATCCCCGTACTGACCCCCTGGGCGGCCTCGATCGAGACCGTGAACTTGGTCCCGTGGCGGGTGCCGTTTCGGGTCACCATCAAGGGCAGATCGAGTTGCGTGCAACGATCCTCGGTCAGGGTCAGGCAGATCAGCCCGCGCCCAAACCGGGCCATGAAATTGATCGATTCGGCGGTCGCGAACTGAGCGGCGATCACCAGATCGCCTTCGTTTTCGCGGTCTTCCTCGTCGATCAGAATGACCATCCGGCCGTGGCGGATGTCTTCGATGATATCGGCAATGCTGGAGAGCGACATAGCCTGATTCTACGCCCTGGCCGTCGGGCCCGCGGCGAGCAGGCGCTCGCAATAGCGCGCGATCAGATCGATTTCGAGATTGACCCGCGCTCCGGGCACAAGGGTTGCCAGGGTCGTCACGGCCACCGTATGCGGGATCAGATTCACGTGGAAATCACAGCCCTCGGGCTGATCGTCCACGCGATTGACCGTGAGGCTGACGCCGTTAATGGTCACCGACCCCTTGTAGGCGAGGTAACGGCCGAGTTCGGTCGGCGCGCGCACCACCAACAACCAGGACTCGGCGATCGCCTCGAATCGCTGCACCGTACCGAGTCCATCGACGTGACCCGACACCAGGTGGCCGCCGAGGCGGTCGGCAAGCCTCAGCGCCTTTTCGAGATTGACTGGCCCTGGCCGATCCAGACCGGCGGTGCGCGCCAGACTCTCCGCCGACACATCAAAGGCCAGCCGGCTGCCGTCGATGGCGACCACGGTCATGCAGGCCCCCTGGATGGCAATCGAGTCGCCGATCCCCACATCGCCGAGGTCCATGCCGCCGGTTTCGACCGTCAGTCGAAGACCCTGGCCACCGGGCAGTGAATCGCAACGCTCGATACGCCCGACGGCAATCACAATTCCAGTGAACATGGGGACAACCTTTCGTGGGCTGTTGGGGGACGATCGGGACCGGCGCTCAAACTGCGCCCGAGCGGCGGGCGAGCACCCGGATGTCGCCACCGATCGGATCGACGCGGTGAAGCTCGAACCCGATCCGCTGCTCGAGACTGGACGGTGCTGGCAGATCGAACATGGGACGACCTGCGCCGAGGAGCGACAGAGCGCTGTAGACCAGCAGTTCGTCGACTAGCCCTTCGCGCAGCAACGCGCCGTTGAGTCGCGCGCCGGCCTCCACATGAAGTTCATTGACGCCGCGCACCGCAAGCTCGTGCATCAGCGCGCCAAGATCGACCCGACCGTCGGGCCCGGGCAGCGCAATCACCTCGCAGCCCCGATCACGTAACTCCGCGCCCCGCAGCGAATCGTCGACCGAGCTCGCGATCAACACCTGTCCGCCCTTCAAGATGCGGGCCTGCGGATCAACCTGAAGGCGCGAATCGACCAGTACCTTGAGCGGCTGACGCGCCGCGTCCTCGATTCGGGCCGTCATCTGAGGGTCATCAGCCCGGACCGTCCCGATGCCGGTCAGGATGGCGCAACTACGGGCCCGCCATTGATGCCCATCCGCCCGGGCAAGTTCCCCGGTGATCCACTGGCTCCGGCCATCCGGCAGAGCCGTGAAACCGTCCAGTGACGCTGCCACCTTCAACCTCACCCAGGGCCTTCCAAGGGTCATCCGCGATACGAAACCGATGTTCAATTCGCGGGCTCGGAATTGCAGCAACCCGCATCGCACCTCGATCCCCGCGCGACGCAGCCGCTCGAGCCCCTGACCATTGACGAGCGGATTGGGGTCCTCCATGGCGACGATGACCCGCGCAAGCTTGGCGGCAACCAGCGCCTCGGTACAGGGCGGGGTGCGCCCGAAATGGCTGCACGGCTCGAGGGTGACGTAAGCCGTCGCGCCGCGCGCCCGCTCACCGGCCTCGGCCAAGGCCAGGGTCTCGGCATGCGCCTCGCCAGCGCGCCGATGCCAACCCTCGCCAACGCATGCGCCGTCACGCACGATCACGCAACCCACCCGCGGATTGGGTGTGGTCGACAGCAGACCGCGCTCGGCAAGGTCGAGCGCGCGCTGCATCCACTGGTGGTCGGCTTCACTGAACATAAGCAGCCATTATCGCCGATCACCCGAAGCGGCCTCGACTGACCTAGAATCTCGCAGTCCCTGATAGCCGAAGAGAATGACGTGAACCGTGCCAATCCCCCAGCCAACGCCCTCATCGGCGGCCATATCCTCGCAGACGCCCTGGCCCGGCAGGGTGTGGACACGATCTTCGGTGTGCCCGGAGAAAGTTATCTGGCGGTACTCGACGGTCTCTATCGCCATCGCGACGCCATCCGTTTCGTGATCTGCCGGCAAGAAGGTGGGGCAGCGTTCATGGCCGACGCCTACAGCAAGCTGACCGGCAAGCCTGGCGTCCTGATGGTGACCCGTGGCCCAGGCGCCACCAACGCGTCGATCGGCGTGCACGCGGCTCATCAGGACTCGGTACCCATGGTCGTGCTGATTGGCCAGGTGGGCGGTGACTTCGTCGACCGGGAAGCCTTCCAGGAAATCGATTACCGACGAATGTTCGGGCCGATGGCCAAATGGGTGGCACAAATCGACCGAGCCGAGCGGCTTCCCGAGTACCTCGCCCACGCGTTTCAGACCGCCACCAGCGGGCGTACTGGCCCGGTGGTACTCGCGTTACCCGAAGATATGCTGGTCGCATCGGCGCTCGCGGTCCACCCACCGCATCACAAGCCGGTCCGGGCTTCGCCCGGTCCCGCACAGCTCGAGGCCTTCGAGTCGCTCCTCTCGGGCGCCGAGCGGCCGATCGTGATCCTCGGCGGGACCGGCTGGACTCACCAGGCCTGCAGCGACCTGCGCGCATTTGCCGAGGCCAACCACCTGCCGATCAGCTGCGCCTTCCGTTACCAAGATCTGTTCGACAACCACCACCCGCACTACATCGGCGACATCGGGATCGGCATCAACCCCAAGCTCGCGTCCCGAGTCCGCGAGGCGGACCTGGTCATCGCGATCGGTCCCCGGCTGGGCGAGATGACCACATCGGGCTACTCGCTGCTGTCGGTGCCCTGCCCGGCCCAGAAGCTGATCCACGTCCATGCTGGGATGGAAGAGCTCGGCAGCGTCTACCACGCCGATTTGATGATCGCGGCCGGCATGCCAGAGATTGCGGCTGCCCTGCGCGACTTGCGCGTCAACAGCAAACGCTGGGCCCCGACCGTGGCCCAGGCTCGAGCCGACTATGAGGCTTGGCAGCAACGCCCTCCCCTCTACGCGGGCATCACGCCGGCGCTTGATCTCTGGGAAGTGATGCGCACGCTCGCGCGTGTCGCGCCGAGCGACTCGATCATCACCAACGGCGCCGGTAACTTCGCCACCTGGGCCCATCGATTCTGGCGCTACGCGGGACTGCGCACGCAGCTGGCCAGCACCTCGGGAGCCATGGGCTACGGCGTACCCGCCGCCGTGGCAGCTAGCATCAGTGCCCCTGGAAGAACGGTGATCTGTGTCGCCGGCGATGGCGATTTCCTGATGACCGGACAGGAACTGGCGACCGCCGTCCAGCACGGTGGCGCACCGCTCGTGATCGTGTTCAACAACGGCATGTACGGCACGATCCGCATGCACCAGGAGCGCGAATATCCCGAGCGCGAGCATGGCACCCGGCTGGTCAATCCTGACTTCGCGCGCTATTCGGAAGCCTTTGGCGGGTTCGGCGCGCGAGTCGACCGGACCGAGGCTTTCGAACCGGCACTACGCGCCGCGCTGGATTTCATGCACCAGCACAAGCGCCCTGCCGTCATAGAGCTCGCGGTCGACCCGCAGCACATCACACCCAACCAGTCGCTCGACCGAATCAGAAGCAGCGCACTCGGACAGTCGCGCTGAGCCGCTCGCTCACCCAAGCCGTGCCCCCCTGGGCCACCCAGTGGCCCAGTCGCACTTTCGCCTCAGGAGCCGCCGCTTCCGGGGCGGACTTCGGCAATCGCATCGCTGAATTCGTCGATATCCTCGAAATTGCGATAGACCGACGCAAAGCGCACATAGGCGATCTTGTCGAGCCGTTGCAGTTCCCGCATGACGAGCTCGCCCACCCGCTCGCTGCCGACCTCACGCAATCCGAGCGCGAGCAAGCGTTCCTCGATCCGCTGGATCGCGGCATCGACCGCCTCGGCCGACACGGGGCGCTTGCGCAGGGCGAGCGCCATCGAACCGCGCAGCTTGCGACGGTCAAAATCGACCCTCACGCCATTGCGCTTGACAACCGCCGGCAAGACCAGCTCGACCCGCTCGTAAGTGGTGAACCGCTTGTCGCATTGCAAGCAACGACGGCGACGACGGATCGACCCACCATCATCCGAATCCCGGGTTTCGGCGACCTGGGTGTCGGGATGGTCGCAAAACGGACAGCGCATGCTTCGCGGAGCGGCCCGGTGGATCGGTCGTCAGGGCCGGATCGGCTCAGCCGTAGACGGGATGGCGCCGGGTCATTTCGCCCACCGCCGCTCGCACCCGAGTGATCACGGTCTCATCATGCGGCGCATCCAGGACGTCGGCAATCAGCTGGCCCACCTGACGGGACTGCTCGACCCCAAACCCCCGCGTCGTCATGGCCGGCGAACCCAGCCGAATGCCGCTCGTCACCATCGCTTTTTCAGGATCGTTGGGAATCGCGTTCTTGTTGCAGGTGATGTGTGCGAGACCCAGTACCCGCTCGGCGTCCTTGCCCGTGATGCGCTTGGCCCGAAGATCGACCAGCATGAGGTGGGATTGGGTACGACCCGATACGATGCGCAGCCCGCGTTCGGTCAGGGACTGTGCGAGCGCCGCCGCATTGTCGAGCACCCTCTGCTGATAGCGCTTGAAATCGGGCGCGAGGGCCTCGCGAAACGCCACCGCCTTGGCCGCGATCACATGCATCAAGGGCCCGCCCTGGAGACCCGGGAAAACCGCCGAGTTGATCGCCTTCTCGTGTTCGGGCTTCATGAGGATGAAGCCGCCCCGCGGGCCTCTGAGGCTTTTGTGGGTGGTCGAGGTCACAATATCTGCATGCGGCACCGGATTGGGATAGACCCCGCCCGCAATCAGGCCCGAGTAGTGGGCCATGTCGACCATGAACAGCGCGC
>CAZAVT010000124.1:9219-9574 GCA_964488395.1 uncultured Burkholderiaceae bacterium
GCCTGTGCAAGGATCGAAGAACGCGAGGCCGCTTTCGCGCGCCACTTCGGCAAATCGCGCCCAGTCGATGTGCAGGCTGTAGGCCGACGCGCCCGCGATGATCAGTCGCGGGCGGGTCTCGCGGGCCCGCCGCGCCATGGCGTCGTAGTCGATCACCTCGTTGGCGTCGAGCCCATAGGAGACGACCTTGAACCACTTGCCGGAGATATTCAGTGGCATGCCGTGGGTCAGGTGCCCACCCTCGGCGAGACTCATCCCCATGATCGTGTCACCGGGATTGAGGAAGGCGAGGAAGACGGCCTCGTTTGCCTGCGCGCCCGAATGCGGCTGCACGTTGGCGAAGCCGCAGCCGAAC
>CAZAVT010000125.1:0-9408 GCA_964488395.1 uncultured Burkholderiaceae bacterium
AAACCGCATCGCGCCGGTTTGAGTGGAGACTGCCTGCAGCTGATAGTCGCGTCGCTCCCAGGTCAACACCGCTGAGCGACGATCGTACGAGACATGGCGGACGTGGACCTGACGATTGAGTTCGCACCGGTAAACCCCCGGCACCATTTTGACATCGGGATGCGCCGTCTCTGGACTCGCCAGTGCCACCCCCCCGGCGCAGACACCCACCACCAACGCCGCGCCCACTAGGCTGCGCCCTCTCCCTCTCATGACGTCTCTCCTCGACTACCTTTGACTCGACCAATGCAGCATTATGAACCGACTCGCCGGTGGATGATCAGCCTTGGGGGATGGTCTCGCCGAGGAATGCAGCGGGGACTACAATGTCACCATGAAACGTGAAGATCTCAGTCCCACGGCGCGCTGGCTGATCCTCGGCGGCGCGGCCCTGATGTTGACCTTTTCGATGGGCATGCGGCAGAGCACCGGGCTCTTTCAACCGCACATGATCCACTCGATTGGCATTACCGCTGCCGATTTTTCACTCGCAGTCGCGATCCAGAACATCGTCTGGGGACTCACCCAGCCCTTTGCCGGCGCGTTGATCGACCGTTTCGGAGCGCGCTGGGTCTGTCCCGCCGGGGTGGCTATCTACGGCATCGGCATGCTCGTCACCGCCTTTGCGGGCTCGGCGCTGACAGTGACCTTTGGCATCGGGATCTGCGTGGGTCTTGCGCTTTCATGCACCGCATCCAACCCGACCATGGCGATCACCTCGAGGACCGTTTCGCCCGCACGGCGGAGCTTCGCGATGGGCGCCGTCTCCTCAGCTGGCTCTCTGGGATTGATGGTCACTTCACCACTTGCCCAAGGGGTGATTGTGCATGCAGGCTGGGAAATGGCGATGCTCGCCTTCTTTGCCATTACGGTGGTGATGCTGCCAGCCGCCTTCATGGCAGGTCGCTCGGATCGAATCGAGCGCACGATGCCCGAGGGACCCGAGCAGTCCGTAACCCAGGCGGTGCGAGAGGCCACCTCGCACACAGGCTATGTGGTGATGACCATCGCCTTTTTCGTCTGTGGTCTGCAGCTGGTCTTTTTAACCACGCACCTGCCAACCTACCTCGACCTTTGCGGGATTGACCCGTCGATCACGGCAGCGGCGTTGGCACTGATCGGCCTGTTCAACGCCATCGGTTCGCTGGTCTTCGGCTGGCTCGGCGGCATCTATCCAAAACACCTGCTCCTCGGTGGCATCTACGTGGCAAGGTCGCTGTTCATCGTGGCGTACTTCATGACGGTACCGACGCCCGCGACGACCCTGATCTTCGCAGCGGCGATGGGGGCGACCTGGCTCGGTGTGGTTCCGCTTCTCAATGGTCTGGTGATTCACCTGTTCGGACTGCGCTACGTCGCGACACTTGCTGGCGTTGCGTTTTTCAGTCACCAGGTGGGTTCCTTCATCGGGGCCTATGGCGGTGGTCTCATCTACACCGCGCTCGGTTCCTACGAATGGGCCTGGAAGGGCGCTGTCGCCATCGGCCTGGTTGCCGGGGTCTTTCAGATGACGATGAACACACGCCCCGTCGAGCGGATGCGGGTCGCTCAG
Source organism: uncultured Burkholderiaceae bacterium (assembly GCA_964488395.1). Taxonomy (GTDB): domain Bacteria; phylum Pseudomonadota; class Gammaproteobacteria; order Burkholderiales; family Burkholderiaceae_E; genus SYIM01. Next base: position 1,592 of record CAZAVT010000125.1, read on the forward strand.
GCGGCGGGCACCCCGGCCGCTTGAGCGCCATCACCGTCGAGCCGGCGACCAGCCTCGCGTTCGATCCGGTTGGTACGCCCTTCAGCCCGCTTTACAGCGATGTCTATCGGAGCCGGGATGGGGCACTGGCGGAATCCCAAGCCGTCTTCATCGAGGGCACTCAGCTCGCCGCACGCTGGGCCAACCTTCGATCGTCCACGCTCCTCGAGATCGGTTTCTGCCTTGTCGTCAATTTTCTTGCGACCCTGAGTGCGTGGAGAAGCAGTGCTCATCGACCAGAACGGCTGCATGTGGTGTCGATCGAGAAGCACCCGCTCCGAGCAGCCGATCTTGCCGCAGCGCATGACGCCCTGGGTATTGAGGCAAGCGATGGGAAGCGCCTTTGCGAACAATGGCCCCCCCTGACGCCAGACCTCCATCGCCTGTCCTTTGCCGAAGGTCGGGTGACCCTGTGGCTCGCGCTGGGCGACGCTGAACTCTGGTTGCCGCGGTTGCGCCTTGCCGCTGACGCGGTGTATCTCGACGGCTTCGCGCCCTCCCGCAATGCCGGGGCCTGGTCCGATCCGGTCATCCGTGGTGTCGCGCGGCTGAGCCGGCCGGGCGCTCAGCTCGCGACCTTTACAGCCGCTCGCTCCGTTGCAGATCGGCTCCGATCCGCTGGCTTCGACGTCACCCTGCGCCCGGGGCACGGTCGAAAGCGCGAGCGTATCGATGCCATCTACCAGCCTCGCTGGCGCACCTGGCCCGCCCCGCCACCCCTGCCCCATCTGCCGGACCGCTCTGCAATGATCATCGGCGCCGGCATCAGCGGCACCGCAATTGCAAGCCGCTTAGCAGAGGATGGCTGGAAGGTTCGCCTGGTCGATGAGGCGAGCGGTCCTCTTCAAGGGGGGTCAGCGCAGCCGCTCTGTGCCGACCACCTGCATGTCTCGCCTGACGACAACCTGATGGCTCGAGCGAGCCGGGCGGCGCTCCATCTGGCGAGAGCCGCACGACAGCGGCAGGGGCGCAGCGCCCTGAGCGAGGCCGAAGGACGCCTGCAGATCGCCGGCAGTGACGCCGAGTCCGAGCAGATGAGAGCGACGATCGCGAGGCTGGGATTTCCGTCCGAGTTCGTCCGCTTCGTCGATCGGCACGAGGCCTCTGAACTTTCTGGCCTCGCGCTGCCTCGTGGCGGGCTTTGGCTTGCCGCGTGCCAACTCATCGATCCGACACAACTTGCCCACGAGCGACTCACCGCCTCCTACCCGGGGGAGATCGCGGCATCCTTTCATCGACGGGTCGAACGCCTCGTGCGCGAAGACTCCCAATGGGCTGCCTACGACTCGCGCGGCGAATTGCTGGCGCGGGCAGAAGTGGCAATCCTTGCCAATGCCGGTGACGCCGTTCGGCTGGGGGGCCTGCATTCATTGCCGATGAGACGCATCCGCGGCCAGTCGAGCTGGCTCAAGCCCACCCATCCCAGCGCATTGCGCTGCGTGTTGGGCGGCCCTGCCTACGCGGCACCGGCGACGCAGCGATGGCTGATCGGCGCCACCTATGACGAAGCGGATCCCAACCCAGCACCCGCGACCTGTTCCGACCAGAGCAACCTGAAGCGCTTCGCGCGCATGGTCGGAGTCGATGCGCCCGACCAGATCGGAACCGTGACGCCTGCCGCAGTGGGCTTTCGATGGACAGCGACGGACCGAATGCCCCTCATCGGAGCGCTACCGGACGAGGCCGCAGCCGATCGTGAGGCCTCGACGCTCTTGCGAAATGCACGTCTGCCCCTGCCGCGACTGAGCGCGCTTCATGTGGCCAGCGGCTTTGGCTCGAGGGGCAGCCTGTGGAGCGAACTGGCCGCTGAAATGCTGCTCAGCGAACTCACGGGTGGCCCCTGCCCCATCGCAGCCGAGCTCGCGACTGCCTGCGATCCAGGGCGCCAATGGCGACGGTACCGGACGCGATGAGCGGTTAAACTCGACGTCGTGCGCTCAGGGTCGCGAGATCTGGGCGATGTTCGAATCCGCCCTCACCGAGATCCATCATGAGCCCTGCTCCTCCAGCCCGCCTGCAGTATGACTGCTCCAAGTGCCCAGGATATTGCTGCAGCTACCCGCGTATCGAGGTTAAGCCCAGAGATATTGCCCGGTTGGCCCGGCACTTTGGTCTGAGCCCCGACGAAGCGAGCAAGCGTTTCACGCGGGTCTACGATGACGACGGCACACCGGAACGGATCCTCAAGCATCGCAAGGACACGGTCTACGGCTCGATCTGCCGATTCTTCGATACTCAAGAACGGCGTTGCACGGTTTACCAGGCGCGTCCACAGGTTTGCCGGGACTACCCAAACGGCAATCGATGCGGCTACTACAGCTTCATCCAGTTCGAACGCAAGCACCAGGACGATCCGGACTTCATTCCGTCAGCCTGAGTCGTATCGTCGGCTTGCTCAGCCAAGCGCCCGGCGGGCGTTGCGGAAGATCCTCATCCAGGGCGAGTCCTCGCCCAAGGCCGGGTCACGCCAGCTCATCTGGATCGAACGGAAGACCCGCTCCGGATGCGGCATCATGATCGTCGCCCTGCCATCGTCCGTCGTGAATGCCGTCAGACCGCCCGGAGATCCATTCGGGTTGGCGGGGTAGCGCGTGGCCGGTTCATTTTGGCCGTCGATGAAGCGCAGGCAGGCCTGTCGGCTCGCCTGACCCTGCACGCCTCCTGAATCGAACACCGCCCTGCCCTCGCCGTGTGCCACGACAATGGGCATGCGGCTACCTGCCATCGAGTCGAAGAGCAGTGACGGTGATGGGAGCACCTCGACCATGGCGAGACGCGCCTCGTACTGCTCGGAGCGGTTGCGGACAAATCGCGGCCACGCCTGCGCTCCTGGGATGATGTCGCGCAGTTGGGCCATCATCTGGCACCCATTGCAAACCCCCAGCGACAAGGTATCGCTGCGCGCAAAGAAGGTCTCGAACATGCTCGCCAAGCGGTCATTGAACAAGATCGAACGGGCCCAACCAGTCCCTGCTCCAAGCACATCGCCGTACGAAAAACCACCACAGGCCACCAACGCCTGATAATCGGCCAGGTCTGCGCGTCCCTGGACCAGATCGGTCATATGAAGATCAAAGGCCTCGAAGCCCGCCCGATCGAAGGCCGCCGCCATTTCCGACTGGCTGTTCACACCCTGTTCGCGCAGCACGGCCACCCGAGGCCGCCGCCCCGTGGCGATCAGCGGGGCCGCAACGTCCTCAGACGGATCAAAGCCGAGCTCGATGCGCAGCCCCGGATCGTCTTCATGGGAGCAGCCCTCAAATTCCTCTCGCGCACAGTCAGGGTCGTCACGCAAGGCAGCGATCCGATAGCTGGTCTCAGACCAGGCCCTTTGCAACTCGCCCCGAGAAGCGGCCCATACCCTGCGACCATCGCGGTAGAACGCGATGTGATCGTCATTCGCGGGCCTGCCGATGACATGTGCATGACGCGACAAGCCCAGCTCGCGCAGGCAGCCCATGACCCGATCTCGGTCGGTCGCGCGGACCTGGATCACCACGCCGAGCTCCTCGTTGAAGAGCGCTCTCAGCGTGAGCTCATTGCGCTGCACGCTCACCTGCTCGGGTCGAATCTTGAAGTCGCCCCAGTCTGCTGCATGCGGGTCGATCGTTAGCAGATCCAGATTGACGCTCAGCCCAGAGCGGCCGGCAAAGGCCATTTCGCAAAGGGTCGCAAAGAGTCCGCCATCCGAGCGATCATGGCACGCTAGGAGGAGGCCCGCCTCGCCCATCTGACGCATGGCCTCCACCAGACGGGTGAGCGCCCCAGGATCGCCAAGGTCGGGAACCGCATCGCCCAGCTGCTGGGTGACCTGGGCGAGCGCAGACGCTCCCATGCGCATCCGCCCCTCGCCAAGATCAATCAGGATCAGCACCGTCGCGACATCGGCGACCAGTTGCGGTGTGACGGCCCGTCGAGCATCGGCGATCGGCGCCCAGGCGGTCACCACCAAGGAGACTGGCGCGCTCACCTCGCGTTGCCGTACCTGACCGGTTTCGCTACTCGATTCCGTCCAACGGGTACGCATCGACAGGGAGTCCTTGCCGACGGGAATCGAAATACCGAGCGCACGGCTGAATTCCGCTGCAGCGGCGACCGCATCGCGAAGCGCGGCATCCTCTTCGGCGGGACCACACGCGGCCATCCAATTGGCCGACAGCTTGATGGCAGATAACCTATCCGGCAGAGCACCAACCAGGTTGGTGATGGCCTCACCAATCGCCATCCGGGACGCTGCAGCGGGATCGATCACCGCAATCGGTGAACGCTCCCCCATCGCCAGAACGTCAGCCGCGTATCCCTCGTAATCGACCAGACTAATCGCGTGGTCGGCAACGGGGACCTGCCAGGGCCCAACCATCGGGTCGCGAGAACTGAACCCACCCACCGTCCGATCGCCGATCGTGATCAGAAAGCTCTTGCTGGCCACCGCCGGCAGGCGCAGAACGTGTAGCGCCACTTCGGCCAGTTCGAGACCAGCCAGATCGATCGCCGCACCGATCGGCGAACCATGGCGACCCGTCCGGTGCATGCGGGGCGGCTTGCCAAGCAGCGCATCAATGGCCATGTCGACGGCTGCGAGCCCCTCGCCTTGGGCAACGATCAGCTGCCCATCGTCGGTGACCTCCCCAGCCACGGCAAACGGACAACGCTCGCGGACGCATATCGCGGCAAACTCGGCCTGTCGGCTCGGGGCGATCGCGAGCACGTAGCGCTCCTGCGACTCATTGCACCAGATCTCGGCCGGCGACAGGCCACTGTCCTCAATCGGCACGCGCTTCAGATCAAAGCGCGCCGAGCGTCCCGCCCCATGAACGATTTCCGGAAACGCATTGGACAGGCCGCCGGCGCCCACATCATGGATCGACAGGATCGGGTTGTCATCGCCCAGCGCCCAACAACGGTCAAGGACCTCCTGGGCACGGCGCTGCATCTCCGGATTGCCGCGCTGGACCGAATCGAAGTCCAACTCGGCGCTGTTCGTTCCAGTATTCAGGCTCGAAGCCGCACCGCCGCCGATCCCGATCCGCATGCCCGGCCCCCCCAGCTGGATCAGCAAGGTTCCCACCGGGAGATCCCGTTTGTGCGTATGACGAGCATCGACCTGACCGACGCCGCCTGCGATCATGATGGGCTTGTGATAGCCCAGCATGCGACCACCGACCTGCTGTTCGTAGGTTCTGAAATAGCCCAGCAGATTAGGTCGTCCAAACTCATTGTTGAACGCTGCTCCACCCAGGGGACCTTCGATCATGATGGAGAGAGGGCTGGCGATCCGCTCCGGCCTGCCGTAGGGTCGTTGCTCAGCGCTGCGATGGCTCAGCGGCTCCAGCACATCCTGCGCCACCTCCCAGGCCTGCTCGTAGCCTGGAATGCGCAGATTGGACACGGTGAAGCCGGTCAGACCAAACTTAGGCCGAGCGCCTCGACCGGTTGCGCCTTCATCCCGGATCTCGCCACCGGCCCCCGTTGAGGCGCCTGGAAACGGCGAAATCGCCGTGGGATGGTTATGCGTCTCGACCTTCAGCAGGCTGTGGGTGCGCAAGGCCTCACGGCGATAGCGGCCGATCTCACCGGCCGGAGCCACGGCAAAAAAACGCTGCGCGATCGGCCCTTCCAGAATCGCTGCATTGTCGGAATAGGCCACCACCGTGCCCGACGGATGAGCGGCATGGGTGCTCCGGATCATCGAAAAGAGCGACCCCTCGCGTTCGACGTCGTCGACGGTCCAGCTCGCATTGAAGATCTTGTGCCGACAGTGCTCCGAATTGGCCTGGGCGAACATCAGCAACTCGACATCAGTCGGATCCCGGCCCGCTTGGCTGAAGCAATCGTGAAGGTAATCGCTCTCCTCGTCGGAGAGTGCGAGCCCAAGCGACAGGTTGGCAGCGGCGAGGGCAGGCCGGCCCTGCGAGCGAAGCTCGATCGTGCGCATCGGCTCGCCCACCCGATTTGCGAAAATCGCTTCCGGCTCGGGCCTCGCGGACAAGACAGTTTCGGTCATCCGATCGTGCAGGAGCGCCGCGACTCGATCCCAGATCGGCGCTTCCAGCACCGCAGGGCCGGAGAATCGACCGCCGAGAAATCGACCCCGCAACCGCAGACGATATTCAATCCCCCGCTCGACTCTGCGCACCGACTCGAACCCGCAATTGCGGACGATATCAGTCGCCTTGCTCGACCATGGGGAGACGGTACCCAGTCTAGGCACCACGACAATCACCGGACCGTCAACCGTCAGGTCTGGAACGGACTCCTGCACCAAGAGCGCTTGCAAGCGCTCGAGGGCTACGCCTTCGAGGGGCTTATCCGAGGCGACGAGGAGCACCTCCCGGCATTTGAGGCCGGTGATGCGGGCATCGACTGATCGGACCGCCTCGAGCAAGCGCTGCGCTCGCGCCTCCGAATGCGGAACGGCGCCCGCCAGGGTCAAGTAGTGCGGCATGCGGCCGGATCCAGGAGAAAAAGGAGAATTATACGGACGCAACGGACCGTCGACCCCTGGCTTGACTCGATCCATGACGCGGGTATCTTTCGAAGATCCCGCAATCCAGCCCTCGAGCCCCCATGAGCGAATTCTCTGCGTCGACTCTCATCTTCATCGCGCTCGCCTTGCTGATCCTCGTGATGATCCGCGGTTCGGTCAAGATCGTCCCGCAGTCTGAAAATTGGCTGGTCGAGCGACTGGGCAAATACCACCGCAAGATGGAAGCGGGGTTGCACCTGCTGATTCCCTTCTTTGAGACGGTGCGCTATCGGGTTCCGATCCAGGAGCGGCAGCTCCCTCCCAAACCGATCAATGCCATCACGCTCGACAACGTGACGATCTCGGTCTCTCTTGCCGTGCTCTACCGGATCGCTGACGCGTCCAAGACGATGTACCGGATCAGCAATGTCGACGACGCCATCATCACCATCGTCAACGGCACGGTCCGCAGCGTCATCGGCAAGACCGACTTGGACGGCGTGCAGTCCAACCGTCGCAATCTCTCCACCGAGATCGAGGAAGAGTTGACATCGGTGGCGGACGAGTGGGGCATCGTCCTTACCCGAGTCGAGATCCTCGAGGTGGATGTCGATCAGGACACCCGTCAGGCCATGCAGCTGCAGCTCAATGCTGAGCGTAACCGTCGAGCTCTGGTGCGGGAAGCCGAGGGCAAGAAGCAAGCGACCGAGCTGGATGCCGACGCGCAGCTCTATGCCGCCCAGAAAAAGGCCGAGGCCATGAAAATCACGGCCGACGCCGAGGCATACGCCGTCTCGGTCGTGGCCCAGGCGATCTCGGCTGGTGGCTCGAGCGCGGTCGACTTCGAGATCCGCAAATTGCAGGCTGGCGCCGTGCAGGAACTTTCAAAGGGCTCCAATGCCAAACTGGTCCTGATTCCCTCCGACGTGATGAATGCGCTCAACGGCGCTGTCAGCGGCGCACTCGAGCGCCTTTCGGGCCGGAGTTGATCGTGGAGAGCTGGCAGGTCTCGCTGGTGTTGGCGATCCTGTTCGCCATCGGCGAGCTCTTGTTTTTTTCGTTCGGCCTGCTCGGCATGGCGGTCGGCATGCTGGCGGTCGCGGCAACCCAGTTTGGTCTAGGTGGCCTGTCGCTCAACCGGGACGTGCTGATCTTCGCGATTTCATCGGCACTCGCCTTCCTGGCGTTCCGCCTACTGTTCAAGCGCCGCAGCGATCAGCAAAAGCTCCAACAGGATGACATCAACCAGTACTGACCGGCTTGGTCCGAGCCCCGGTCTGTGCATGAGCGGTCGCATTCGGGCCGAGGAGGC
>CAZAVT010000126.1:0-2405 GCA_964488395.1 uncultured Burkholderiaceae bacterium
ATCATGGCGGGAAGTTCCCCACCAGAAACCACGAAATCACCGACCGCCCACTCCCGATCGACGTGTCGGTCGAGCAAGCGCTGATCGATCGCCTCGTAGCGCCCGGCAATCAGGATCGCGCCCGACGAACCAGCCAGCTCACGGGCATGTCGTTCGCTGAACGCTTCGCCTTGCGGCGACAGCGCGATGACCGGCGCCCGCGGCACCTGCCCGCGCTCCCGATGAATCGCCTCAAGCGTGTCGGCCAATGGCTGAGCCAGCATAACCATCCCAGGCCCACCGCCATAGGGGCGGTCATCGACCGTGCGCCAGGGGTCCGAGGTGAAGTCGCGGGGATTCCAGGCCCGCAACTGCCAGAGGCTGCGCTCGTGGGCTCGGCCGGTGATCCCATACCGGGTCACGGCCTCGAGCATCTCCGGAAAGATGCTGACGACATCGATGCGCAACATCGTCACCGTGCGCCCTACCCCTCAGTAGTCAGCCGCCCATTCGGCGAGCAGACGTCGTTCAGCGAGGTCCACACGCGTGACGATCTGATCGACGAACGGGATCAGCAAAACCCGATCGCTCTGACGGACAAACAGGATGGGATGGGCACCATGATCCTCGACCTGCTCGACCACGCCGAGTTCGACCCCATTGATCCCCAGGACCGAGCAGCCGATGAGGTCGACCCAGTAGATTTCACCGTCGGATGGCGCAGGAAACGCAGATCGAGAGACCTGGATCCTTGCCCCCTTCAGGCGCAGCGCCTGATCCCGGTCATCGTGGCCGACCGGCTTGGCGACCAGCGCATCCCCGTGGACGCGGCACCTCGTGACGCGCATGGCCTGGCCCACGGCCAGGGTCGGTGGCTGGAGCCACCAGTCGCGAATCTTCAGGAGAACGGATTCGGAGGGATGATTGAAGGGCTCGATGCGGATCCAGCCCTTGACCCCCCAAGCGTCGACGACCCGTCCGACCTCGAGGAGATCGGACGGCAACGTCTCCGGCTCAAGCGCGGTCACGCCGCTGCGGGCGCCGCGCTAGCCTGGGTCTTGATCAGACGAGCCACCGTGGGCGAGACCTTGGCGCCCAGAGCGGTCCAGTGATTGATCCGATCGATGTTGATGCGAAGCCCGATCTCGTTCTTGGCAGCGACCGGGTTGTAAAAACCAATGCGCTCGATGAACCGCCCATCACGGCGATTTTGACGGTCAGCCGCAACCACATTGTAAAAGGGACGCTTTTTCGCGCCGCCCCGGGCAAGTCTGATGACGACCATGATGATCCTTCGGAAGATTCCGCAAAAACCGAGCATTTTAGCGTCCGCAGCAAACCCCTGCAAGGCGAGCGCTGCGCCCGCCACCGGAGACCGTTTGAGCGCCCTTCGAGACTGCTACAGTCGCGGCTCTTCCTGGAGCCCCTGCCATGCCCCGAATTGACTACGTCGACGCCCAGATCAGCGAGCCCGCCGATCTCGTCACAGCGATCCGCGCCCGGCGCGGCGGCGAGTTGTTGAACCTCGATCGCATGCTGCTGCACAGCCCCGAGCTCGCCGCCGGCTGGAACCTGTTGCTGGGGGCGGTTCGTCGTCGGTTCGTGGTCTCAGCGCGGCTGCGAGAGATCGGGATCTGCGTGGTGGCGGTTCTGAATCATGCCGAGTACGAATTTATTCATCATGCGCCGGAGTTGCTCGCTGCGGGCGGCAACCAGGCTCAGGTCGAGGCACTGCGCGAGCCCGAGCAGGCCCTGCGCAACTTGGCGTTGTTCGATGAGACCGAGCGCCAGGTCATCGCGCTCACCATCGACATGACCCGCTCGGTCGTCGTGCGGCCGGGACTGACGGAGTGGCTGGAAGAACGTCTGGGTCCACAGCAGACGGTCGAACTGGTCTCAACGATCGCAGCCTACAACATGGTGTCGCGCCTGCTGGTCGCGCTCGGCGTCGAACCGGAAAATCACCCCTAAGGGCCGATCAGAACTGCGCCTCGTCGAGCGCCATCACCGCCGGCCCGCCCTCGGCCACCGCGTGCGCAAGCGCATCAGCTTGCGGCAACAGGTGCTCGGCGAAAAACGTTGCAGTCGCGATCTTCGCGTGAAGAAAACCGGCGTCCTGCGTCCCGCCGTCCTCCAGTTGAGACTGAGCGGCCAGGGCAGCTCGCGCGAGTTGCCAGGCCGAAAGGACCAATCCGGCAAGCTTCAGATAGGGCACCGAGCCGGCGAATCCCTGGCGCAGGTCGGCCTTGGAAGCGACGAGTAGTCCGTGTAGCGCGCGTTCGAAGGCATCAGCGCCTGCATCAACGCGTAAACCGATTCGACGCAGGCTCGCCGCCGCAGAGCCTGACGCCTCGCGTGCGGTTGAGCGGATTGAATCGATGAGGCCCGCAACGAAACGCCCCCCGTCGCGCAGGGGCTTACGGCCG
>CAZAVT010000126.1:2415-9385 GCA_964488395.1 uncultured Burkholderiaceae bacterium
GCCGATCAGGTCATTGGCCTGGATCGCCGTCGTTCCCTCGTAGATCGTCAGGATGCGGGCGTCCCGGTAGTACTGCGCCGCACCGGTCTCCTCGATGAACCCCATCCCGCCATGCACCTGCACGCCGAGTGAAGTCACCTCGAGAGAGAGTTCGGTCGACCAGCCCTTGACGATCGGCACGAGGAATTCGTAGAGCGCCTTGTCCCGAGCTCGCTGGTCCCGATCAGCGCCATGATGCGCACGGTCACAGGCGGCTGCCGCGAAGTAGGCAAGCGCGCGGGCGCCTTCGGTGAGTGAGCGCATCGTCATTAGCATGCGGCGCACATCCGGATGCCGGATGATCGGAACCGCAGCGGACGAGCCAGCCACATCGCGGCTCTGCTCACGATCACGCGCATAGGCGACCGCCTTTTGATAGGCGCGATCGGCCACCGAGATCCCCTGAAGCCCGACCGCAAAGCGAGCCGCGTTCATCATGATGAACATGTACTCGAGGCCGCGCCCTTCGTCGCCGATCCGATAGCCGATCGCCCCCGCCCCGACGGCGCCATGACCCTCGCCGTAGAGCAGGACGGCGGTAGGGCTCGCCTTAATACCAAGCTTGTGCTCAAGGGAGGCACACCAGACGTCGTTGCGCTCACCCAGCGATCCATCGTCGTTGACGAGGAACTTCGGGACGATGAACAGCGACAGCCCCTTCACGCCCTCGGGCGCATCGGGTGTGCGCGCGAGCACCAGATGAATGATGTTTTCGGCCATGTCGTGCTCACCGTAGGTGATGTAGATCTTCTGGCCGTGGAGTCGATAGCTGCCATCGGGCTGAGGCAAGGCCCGCGTGCGTACCATCGCGAGGTCCGAACCCGCCTGCGGCTCGGTGAGATTCATCGTACCCGTCCACCGGCCCTCGATCATCGGCGGAATGAATCGTTGCTGCTGCTCGGGCGAACCAGCCGTGAGCAGGGCCTCGATCGCTCCATCGGTCAAGAGCGGGCAGAGCGCGAACGAGAGGTTGGCCGCGTTGAGCATCTCGACGCAGGGCGTACCGATCGCTTTCGGCAGCCCCTGCCATCCGCCTTCGGCATAGGCGCGAAAGGCCGCGCTGAACCCGGGGGTGGTCCGCACCACGCCGTCGGCCAACGTGGCGGGATGCAGATCACCCGTCCGGTTGAGCGGCGCGACAATGTCCTGGTTCAGACGGGCACATTCCTCAAGCACAACCCTGGCGGTGTCGAGCCCCGCTTCGCCCAAACCCGGCAGGGTGGCGAGCTCGCCCAGTCCCGCGATGTGCTCGAGGGTGAAAAGCATGTCCTTGACGGGCGCAACGTAGTTCATCGCTTGCCTTTCAAATCAGGGGCGGGCACGGGACAAACGCAGGAGGGAGATGCTCGGCCGGCGGCAGTCAACCTGCCCGACCGGCCAGGCCTCAGTCGAGTTCCTTGACGAGGGCCGGGACGGCCTGGAACAGATCGGCAACCAGGCCGTAGTCGGCAACGCCAAAGATCGGAGCTTCCTCGTCCTTGTTGACAGCGACGATGACCTTGCTGTCCTTCATACCAGCCAAATGCTGAATCGCGCCGGAGATGCCGATCGCCACATAGAGCTGGGGCGCGACGATCTTGCCGGTCTGCCCCACCTGCCAATCGTTGGGCGCGTATCCTGCATCGACCGCTGCGCGGCTCGCCCCCAAGGCAGCGCCGAGCTTGTCGGCCAGCGGATCGAGAATCTTGAAATTGTCGGCAGAACCCATGCCGCGCCCACCCGAGACCACGATCTTGGCGCCGGCGAGTTCGGGACGATCCGATTTTGCGACGTCACGACCGACAAAGCTCGAGATCCCACAATCGGCTACCGCTGCGATCGTCTCAACGGGTGCGCTGCCGCCCGTGGCTGCAACCGCGTCAAAGGCGGTGGTGCGAACGGTGATCACCCTCACGGTATCAGCGGTTTGCACGGTGGCGATGGCGTTGCCCGCGTAAATCGTGCGCTGGAAGGTGTCGGGCGACTGGACGGCAATGATGTCGGAGATCTGAGCGACATCAAGAAGCGCAGCGACCCGGGGCATCACGTTCTTGCCGTGCGCGGTCGCGGGCGCAAGAAGGTGCGTATGGCCAGAAGCCACAGCCAGCAGCTGCTCGGCGATATTTTCGGCCAGCTGATCAGCCAGATGCGGGGCATCGGCCACCAGCACCTTGTCGACGCCTGCCACCTGGGCCGCCGCCTGCGCCGCCGCAGAGCAGCCACTGCCCGCAACCAGCACGGTCACTGGGCCACCGCACTGGCGCGCCGCCGCAATGGTGTTGAGCGTCGCGATCTTGAGGGACTGGTTGTCGTGTTCGGCAAGAACGAGGGCAGACATGACGGATCCTTTCTCAGATGATCTTGGCTTCGTTGCGCAGCTTGCCCACCAGAGCCGGGACATCGGCGACTTTGATGCCGGCCTTGCGACCGGGCGGCTCGGTGACCTTGAGCGTGCGCAGGCGCGGGGCGGGATCCACGCCGAGATCGGCGGGCTTGACCACCTCGAGCGGCTTCTTTTTTGCCTTCATGATGTTGGGCAACGTCACATAGCGCGGCTCGTTGAGCCGCAAGTCCGTCGTGACCAGGGCCGGCAAACGGATCGAGACGGTCTCGAGGCCGCCATCGACTTCACGAGTCACGTTGGCGCGACCATCGGCGAGCTCGACTTTGGAGGCGAAGGTGGCCTGAGGCATGCCAGCGAGCGCCGCCAGCATCTGGCCGGTCTGGTTGGCGTCGTCGTCGATTGCCTGCTTGCCGACGATGACCAATTGGGGCTGCTCGCGATCGCACAGGGCCTTCAGAAGCTTGGCCACCGCCAGAGGCTGCAATTCGGCATCGGTCTCGACCAGGATGGCGCGATCAGCGCCGATCGCGAGCGCCGTACGCAGGGTCTCCTGGCAGGAGCTGATGCCACAAGACACTGCAACGATCTCGGTCGCAGCGCCTTTTTCCTTGAGTCGCACGGCCTCCTCGACCGCGATCTCGTCGAACGGATTCATCGACATCTTGACATTGGCGATATCGACTCCGGTCTGGTCGCTCTTGACGCGGACCTTGACGTTGTAGTCGACCACACGCTTGACGGCAACGAGGACTTTCATCGTGGCTCTCGAATGGTGAGTGGCAAGAACAAGCAGCCAGCGATTATAAACGCGCGGGCGGGCCGCCCCCGCAACGGATACAGGCATAGACGGCGAGCCAACCCAGCAGGGCCGCAACAGCGGCCCCGCCGAACGCGGCCTCTGCCGACCAGCCGACCCACAAGGCACTCGCCGCGAGCCCACCCGTCGTACCGCCGAGCCCATAGCCGATCGTCGAGAAAAGCCCCTGGGCCCGCGCCTGGCTCCCGGGCTCATACCAGCGCTGAATCAGGGCCTGTGAGGCGCTGTGATGGAGACCGAACGTGACTGCATGCATCAGCTGCGAGACCGTCAGTAACAACACCGAGCCGTCCGACACCGCGACCAGCGCAAATCGCAGGACTGCGACCGCCATGCTGAAGCCGACGAGGGTCAGGGCATCGAATCGGGCAAATAAGGGCGCTGCACCGTAGAAGAGGGCGATCTCGGCGAGCACCCCGACCGCCCAAAGCGCGCCGATCGCGGGCTTGCTGAAACCATGCTGCTCGAGGAAGAGCGAGAAGAAGGCATAAAACGCCGAATGGGCGTAAATCATCAAAAAGAGCGACACGAAGAACGCGACGAGCGCCGGGTTGCGCAGGCTCGAGCGGATCGGTGAGGCACCCAGCACCGTCGCACGCGGCCGCCCGGCCCCCTCCGGCATCAGAACGAGCGCCAGCAGCAGCGCCACCATCATCCCGGCCAGCCACCAGGGCAGGCTCAGAATGCCTGTGAACTCCAGAACGGGGGCCATGGCCAGTACGCCCACGATAAAACCGACCGAGCCCCAAAGCCGCATCCGGCTGTAGCGCCCGGCATCACCCTGCGACGCCTGATGGGCGAGCGCCTCGCCGATAGGCACCTGTCCGGCGTTGGCGAAGAACATCAGGGTCGCGAGGACGAGCACCGGAATGAAACGGTCCTGTGCGAACCACAGGGCGACCACCGCCACCAGGGCGAGCACCGCGCAGGCCCGCATCACCGCGACCCGAGCGCCGAACCGATCCGCAACCCAGCCCCAAAACAGCGGACCAACCAGGCGCGTCGCCGGAGACATCGACAGGATGAGCCCGATCTGCGCAATCCCTAGACCTGCTGCGCTCAGGTAAAGGCTGAGATAGGGAGCGTTGGTCCCAACGAAGAGGAAATACCCAAAGTAGAAGGTGCAGACCGCCAGTGACAGGCGGGCTGGTGCGGCGCCCACGCTCAGTGGGTCGCGCGCCCGGCGATCGCGCGGGTGCTGACCCGCACGTCGGCATTTTGGGCGCGTTGCCGCACCGCGCGCTCGATCACCACCAGCGCGAGCATCGCCTCGGCGATCGGCGCAGCGCGAATCCCCACGCAGGGATCGTGGCGGCCCAGCGTCTCGACCACCACCGGTTCCCCCGATTTGTCGATCGAACGGCGAGGGACGCGAATGCTGGAGGTCGGCTTGATCGCGAGCGATACGGTGATTGGCTGGCCAGTGGAAATGCCCCCGAGGACGCCACCCGCCTCGTTGCCAACAAATCCTTCGGGGGTGAGTTCGTCGCCGTGCTGACTGCCACGCTGGGACACCGCCCGAAAGCCCGCGCCGATTTCCACACCTTTGACGGCGTTGATCCCCATCATCGCCCAGGCGATATCGGCGTCGAGACGGTCAAAGAGCGGCTCGCCCCATCCTGGCGGTATTGGCTCAGCCTCGACTTCAATGCGCGCGCCGCAAGAATCGCCAGCACGCCGCAGTTCGTCCATGAAGGATTCGAGTTGCGGGACCACCGCTGCATCGGCTGCAAAAAACGGGTTGCGGTCCACCTCAAGCCAATCGGTGCAGGCAATCTCGATCGGCCCGAGCTGCGACATGCGTGCGCGGATCACCGTCCCGTGATGCTCATGGAGCCATTTGCGCGCAATCGCCCCCGCAGCCACCATCGGCGCGGTCAGGCGGGCAGAGGAGCGGCCGCCACCGCGATGATCGCGGATCCCGTACTTATGCCAGTACGTATAGTCAGCATGCCCGGGGCGGAAGGTGTCGACCAGCTTGCCGTAGTCCTTGCTGCGGGCGTCCTCGTTGCGGATCAGCAGCATGATCGGCGTTCCTGTGGTTCGTCCCTCGAAGACGCCCGACAGGATCTCGACCCGGTCCAGCTCCTGGCGCTGAGTGACGTGCCGGGACGTCCCGGGACGGCGTCGGTCCAGATGCCTCTGGAGGTCGTCGGCCTCAAGGGCCATGCCCGGTGGACAGCCATCGACAATGCAGCCAATCGCCGGGCCGTGGGACTCGCCGAAGCTGGTCACCCGAAAGAGTTCGCCAAAACTGTTGCCCGCCATGCTGAGTCGTCCCGAGCCAAATGCGGCAGTTTACCGATTCAGGCGCGCAGGCGCGCCAGCACCGTTTCCCGCGGCATCAGCGCAAGGCAGGCATCGACTGACGGGGTCTTGGTCAGTCCGAAGACCTTCAATCGAACCGGAATCGCGAGCTGTGGCATCTTCAGCTGATGCGCCAAGAGCACGGGCTTGAAGGCCGCTCCGATCGAGCCAGCCTGCCAATCGACACGCTCAAGCGCATCGGCCAGACTCGCGAGCGCTCCCACCGCCGCAGGCGTGCAATGGGCAGCGAGATCCTCGGAGCGCGGCCGCGGCTCAGCAAAGAACATGTGGGCCTCGTCGGCTAGCTCGTTCAGGGTGGCGGCCCGCTCCTTGAGCAAGCCGCAGACCGCCGGCAGCGACGGGGCGTGATCACCAGCCAGCGCGACGGCGTGAATGCCAGCCCGGATCAGGCGATCGCGAATCTCACGAGCCAACGCCGTATCGTCGGCCTGCTTGAGATATTGCTGATTGACCCAGCGCAGCTTGGCCGTGTTGAACTGAGCGGGCGAGGCGGACAGGTGTCGACCATCGAACCAGGCGACCAATTGCTCGCGCGTGAAGAGTTCATCGTCCCCATGGCTCCAGCCGAGACGGGCCAGGTAATTGATCATCGCCTCTGGCAGGTAGCCATCCTCGGCGTACTGGATCACCGACACCGCGCCGTGGCGCTTGGAAAGCTTCTGGCCATCATCGCCGTGGATCCTCGGCACGTGGCCGGAGGCCGGGAGGGTCGCGCCCCGTGCGCTGAGGAGATTGATCTGGCGCGGGGGAGTGTTGCCATGGCGATCGCCCCGAATGACGTGGCTGATCCGCATGTCCCAGTCATCGACGACCACACAGAAGTTGTAGGTTGGCGTGCCGTCTGAGCGCGCAATGATCAGGTCGTCGAGCTCTTCATTCGCGATCGCGATCGGCCCCTTGACGAGGTCGTTCCAGCGGACGAGGCCTTGATCGGGGTTGCGGAAGCGCACCACTGGGCGCACTCCCTCGGGCGGCTTGCGGCCGACCGAATTTTCGGGTCGCCAGCGGCCGTCGTATCGCGGTTTCAAGCCGCGCGCGCGCTGCTCTTCGCGCAGGGCATCGAGCTCTTCGCTCGAACAGTAGCAGTGGTAGGCTGTGCCCGCCTCGAGCATCTGCGCAATCACCTCGCGATAGCGGTCCATCCTGCGGGTCTGGTAAAACGGGCCCTCGTCTGGCGCAAGATCGAGCCAGGCCATCCCGTCGACAATGGCCTGCACGGCCTCGGGCGTCGAGCGTTCCAGGTCGGTGTCCTCGATCCGCAGGATGAAGGTCCCGCCGTGATGCCGGGCAAATGCCCAGGCAAAGAGCGCGGTGCGGGCACCACCGATGTGCAGAAATCCGGTCGGGCTGGGAGCGAAACGGGTACGAACCATGATCTCGGGATGCCCATTGGTCGGGTGTAAAGGCCTTCAGGCCGACGATGGCCTTGATTCTAGGCGATCGCAAGGCGTTGCCAGGGCCGG
>CAZAVT010000127.1:0-9368 GCA_964488395.1 uncultured Burkholderiaceae bacterium
TGCAAGCGACGGCGAGTGACGATCCAGGGTCTGAGCCGGACCGCTTGGCGCTGGCTCACGCCCATGCTGAATGGCTTGACGCAGGCGGTGCCGATGCCCGGCCTCGCGCTCTCGCCCTGCTTGCAGGGCTCGGCTTCAACGAGATTGATGCCCAAAAGCCCGTCGATCGGCTCTCGGGCGGCTGGCGGATGCGACTCAATCTCGCGCGCGCCCTGTTCGCTCCGGCTGATTTACTGCTACTCGACGAGCCCACCAACCACCTCGACCTTGACGCAACGCTCTGGTTGGAGCGCTGGCTGCTGCGCCTGGACTGCACGATGCTGGTGATCTCACACGATCGCGACTTCCTCGATCGGGTGGCCAAAGCGACGCTCCACATCGATGGCGGCAAGCTCGTGCGCTACACCGGTGGCTATAGTGAGTTTGAGCGCCTGCGTGCCGAACGGGCGGCTCAGGCACAGAAGCGCCAGCAGGAGCAGGCCGAGCAGGCGGCCCGATTGCAAGCCTTCATCGATCGATTCAGGGCCCAGGCGACCCGAGCCCGTCAGGTTCAAAGCCGGGTCAAGGCGCTCGAGCGCATGGCGCAGGTTTCCTCGGTGCGATCACTCCGAGGCATCGAGATCCGCCTCAAGGATCCGGAGGCCTCACCGGACCCGTCACTGAGCGTTGAAGATCTTCGAGCGGGCGACGGTGAGCTCGTGATCCTCGATCGGGTGGCACTACAGATCCGCCGGGGTGCGCGCATCGGGATTCTTGGACGAAACGGCACCGGGAAAAGTACCTTGATCCGCACCCTGGTCGGTGAGCTGCCTGCTTTGGGCGGGCAGATTCATCCCGCGCGCAACCTGCGGATCGGCTATTTCGACCAGCAGGCCGTCGAACGCTTGGACGCCTCTGCGACGCCCCTGCTGTGCCTCAGCCGCGTCGCTGGCGAGGTTCGTGAGCAGTCGCTGCGTGACGAGCTAGGACGCTACGGTTTTCGAGGCGATGATGTCAGCCGTCTAGTTGGCTCCATGTCGGGCGGCGAGAAGGCTCGCCTGACACTGGCTCTGATTGCTTGGAGCGCTCCGCAATTGCTGGTGCTGGACGAGCCGACCAACCACCTCGATGCGCAGACCCGCGATAGCCTCGCGGACGCCATCGCGGCCTTTGAGGGCGCGGTCGTCCTGGTGTCCCATGACCGTTACCTGCTGCGCGCGAGCGTCGACCGCCTGATGCTTATCGATCGCGGTTCCTTGCAGGAGTATGACGGAGACCTCGAGGACTATGCCCAGTGGGTTCTCCGAAACCGCGAGGTGGCCCCTGCCCCTCAGGCGAACACAACGACCGCTCCAGGGCTCATCGAAAATGCGGGCAGCGACCGTCGGGAGGAGCGGCGGCAGGCGGCTCAACGGCGTGCCGAGTTGCAGGCGCTGACCCGCCCCATCGACAGCGATATCCAGTCGATCGAGCGGCAGTTATCTCAAGTCCAGACCCGGCTGTCCTCGATCGAACTGCAGCTGCAGGACGGTTCGCTTTATGAGCGCGCCGATTGCAGCCGTCTGCTGGCTGACCTGGGCCGTGAGCGCGGGGAACTCGATCGCCAGCGCGATGCGCTGGAGGGCCGGTGGTTCGAGCTCCAGGAGCGTCGAGAGGCGCTGCTCGGTTCGCGGGCCCACTGAGCTCGCAGGCGCGCACCGGGCAAGGCCTCGAGGCGTACAATCGCCGGTATGAAGACCCTAGCCTTCCAGTCCATCGCAGTCGTCGGTTGCGGCGTCATGGGCCGCGGCATCGTTCAGATCTTTGCCCAGTGCGGGATACCCGTTCGTCTGTTCGACGCGGATCCCTCGGCCGTGCAAGCCGCGCGTGAATCGATCGGCGACGTCCTCGGCAAGCTGGCCCAGAAGGGCCGCATCAGCCAGGCCGATGCTGAGGCGACGCTTGCGCGGATCATTCCCGTGTCGGGGCTCGCGGATCTCTCGGGTTGCGACCTCGTGATCGAGGCGATCATCGAACGACTCGAACCCAAGCAGGCGCTGTTTCGCCAGCTGGAAACCCTATTGGCCGACGATGCGGTCCTCGCGAGCAACACATCGTCGCTGTCGGTTACCTCCATCGCGGCCTCGTGCGCCAAGCCGGGGCGAGTCGTCGGCTACCACTTCTTCAATCCTGTTCCGTTGATGAAGATCGTGGAGGTGATCCCTGGGGCGCGCACCGAACCCCAGGTTGTCGAACGATTAAAGGCTCTTGCGATGGCGGCTGGGCATCAGCCTGTCATGGCCGCCGACACGCCGGGCTTCATTGTGAATCATGCGGGCCGTGCGTTTGGCACGGAGGCCCTCAAGATCCTTGGCGAGGGGGTGGCCGACACGACCACCATTGACCGGATCATGCGCGAACAGGTAAACCTCGGCGGCAACGGGTTCAAGCTGGGCCCATTCGAGTTGATGGATCTGACCGGGCTCGACGTATCGCATCCGGCCATGGAATCGATCTACCATCAGTTTTATGAGGAGCCGCGCTTTCGGCCGTCGATGATCGCTGCCCAACGCTGTGCGGCCGGACTGGTCGGCCGTAAGCGGGGCGAGGGTTGGTACAAGCACGAAGCAGGCCGTCAGATCAGCCCGCCAGAGACCGCCGCACCAACGATGGCGACCCTCCCACCGGCCTGGATCGCGCCAGGGCCCATGCAGGCCTCCACGTCGGCCTTGCTGGCGCAGTTGGGCCATCGGCTCGATTCTGGCGAGCGCCCCGGGCACGAGTCCCTGGTGGTTCTGACGCCGCTCGGCCTGGACGCAACGACTGCCTGCGCCGATTGGCCCGCTGATCGTGCCGTCGCCCTGGACACCCTGTTTCCGTTCGGCAGGGGCGAGTGTCAGCGGCGGACGCTGATGACGACTCCCGCGACTCAGCCCGATTATCGTGACGCTGCCCATGCGATGTTCGCGAGCGACGGCGTGCGGGTTTCGGTGATTCGTGACAGCGCTGGCTTCGTGGCGCCACGCATCGTGGCGTTGATCGTGACCATTGCAGCCGAGATTGCCCAGCAGCGGATTGCAACGCCTCAGGACATCGACTTGGCGGTGCGCCTGGGTCTGGGGTATCCGATGGGTCCGCTTGCGATCGGCAATGCCATTGGCCCGGCCCGTGTCGCCCGGATTCTCGAGGAAATCCATGCGGTGACGGGCGATCCGCGCTATCGACCCAGCCTCTGGTTGCAACGACGAGCCCGCCTGGGTCTTTCGTTGCACCACGCTGACTGAGCTTGTTCCGAGCGGAGATCCCGTCCGATGACTCCTGACGTGAACGACGCGCCGCGCCCCTTGGCCGCCGAGGACACCGCAGCCTTCGCCGGCACGATGGCAGTTCCACAGCGACACCAGGTGGACATCGGTTCGCTCGCGGCCTGGCTGCAAAATCGCTTGCCCGACTTCAAGGGCCCACTGACGGTCGAAATCTTCAAGGGGGGGCAGTCCAACCCAACCTACAAGCTCATCACAGCGAGCCGGACCTGGGTTATGCGTGCCAAGCCGGGCCCCGTTGCCCGACTACTGCCTTCGGCGCACGCCATCGAGCGCGAGTATCGCGTGCTATCGGCGCTTGCGCACACTGACGTTCCGGTTGCCCAGGTCCATTGCCTCTGCGAAGACGAATCGGTGATTGGGCGCGCCTTTTATGTGATGGACTTTGTCGAAGGCCGGGTCCTCTGGGATCCGGCGTTGCCGGGGCTGCCTGCGCACGCCCGCACCGCGATTTTCGATGAGATGAATCGAGTCATTTCCACGCTCCATCGGTTGGACCCTCAGTCGACTGGCCTCGGCGACTTCGGTCGGCCCGGCAACTACTTTGGTCGACAGATTGCCCGCTGGACTCGGCAATATCGGGCTAGCGAGACCCGCAAGATTGCCGAAATGGACCAGCTGATCGAGTGGCTGCCCGCCCATATTCCCGCCGATGAGACCGCCTCCGTCGTGCACGGTGATTTCCGTCTTGACAACATGATCTTCGATCCGGCCAGTGCCCGGGTCAGGGCCGTGCTCGACTGGGAGTTGTCGACGTTGGGTCACCCACTGGCGGATTTCTCTTATCACTGCATGACCTGGCGGATTCCTCCCGGAATGTTTCGGGGACTCGCCGGAATGGATCTGGCGACACTGGGGATCCCGTCCGAGTCCGCCTATGTCGCCCGATACCGAGAGCGCACAGGAATTGATGCCGACCTGCTTGAGCGGCACTGGGACTTCTGCCTCGCCTACAACATGTTTCGCCTTGCGGCGATCCTGCAAGGCATTGTCAAGCGCGTCGAGGACGGCACGGCTTCAAACACCCAGGCACCGGCCTCTGCCGCACGGATCGGTCCGCTCGCGCAATTGGGCTGGAGCATCGCCAGCCGTATGCACTGATCCACCTGTTTATTCGCCTCATTAGGCGTGCCCGGAGATGCTTCCATGTCCTTCAAGTTCTCTTCCCGCAGCCTCGACCTGCAGCAGCGACTGCTGGCCTTCATGGAACAGTACGTCTATCCCAATGAAGAACACTTCCACGAAGAGGTCGAGCACAACCGCCGCGCAGGCAATGCTTGGCAACCCACGCGGGTGGTCGAGGCCCTCAAGCCAAAGGCGCGGGAAGCGGGCCTTTGGAACCTGTTCCTGCCTCGCTCCGAGCGTGTGCCTGAGGGGCTCTCCAACCTCGATTACGCCCCCCTTTGCGAGATCATGGGACGAGTGCACTGGGCCCCCGAGGTGTTCAATTGCTCGGCGCCTGACACCGGCAACATGGAGACTTTCGAGCGGTACGCAAGCGAATCGCTCAAGCGCCAGTGGCTCGATCCACTCCTGCGAGGCGAGATTCGCTCGGCCTTCGCAATGACCGAGCCGGCGGTGGCCTCATCAGACGCCACCAACATCCAGTCGTCGATCCGGCGAGACGGGGCACACTATGTGATCAACGGTCGCAAATGGTGGACCTCCGGGGCGGGCGACCCACGCTGCAAGGTCTTCATTTTCATGGGCAAGAATGATCCGGATGCCCCGCGCCATCAACAGCAGTCGATGATCATCATCCCCGCCGATACCAAGGGCATCACGATCGTTCGTCCGCTGACGGTGTTCGGCTACGACGATGCGCCCCATGGGCACTGCGAGGTCACGTTCGACGATGTTCGAGTGCCGCTCGATCATATTCTCCTCGGCGAGGGGCGAGGCTTCGAAATTGCCCAGGGCCGGCTGGGCCCTGGCCGCATCCATCACTGCATGCGACAAATCGGGGTTGCGGAACGGGCGCTCGAACTCATGTGCAAGCGGCTGATGGCGAGAACCGCCTTCGGTAAGCGGATCGCTGATCAGTCCGTCTGGCACGAAAGAATTGCAGAGTCGCGGTGCCTGATTGACCAGGCTCGTCTCATGACCTTCCAGGCGGCCGACATGATGGACAAGGCCGGAAACAAGGTCGCCCGGCGCGAAATCGCGATGATCAAGGTCATCGCCCCCAATGTCGCCGGCAAGGTGCTCGATTGGGCAATCCAGGCGCACGGTGGAGGCGGTGTTTCCGGCGACTATCCCCTCGCCTTCCTCTGGGCGCACTCGAGGACCCTGCGATTTGCCGATGGTCCCGATGAGGTTCACCGCGCTGCGATTGCCAAACTGGAGTTGGCGCGGCACACCACGATGCCTGGCGCCGCCGACAAGGTCGATCTACCCGTGACGCGGGGCTCGTGAGAGCGTTCTTGACGCTCGCCCTACTGCAGGCGCCCTTTGGGCGAGGCGGGCAGCGGCAGACTCAAGACCTCGATCCCCTCGTCGGCCAGCTCGCGGGCCTCGTCGGCTGTCGCCTGCCCGCGGATACCACGGCTGGGAGCTTCCTGATAGTGAATCCGCCGCGCTTCCTCCGCAAACCGCTCGCCAACGTCCTCGGT
Organism: uncultured Burkholderiaceae bacterium; assembly: GCA_964488395.1. Taxonomy (GTDB): domain Bacteria; phylum Pseudomonadota; class Gammaproteobacteria; order Burkholderiales; family Burkholderiaceae_E; genus SYIM01. Next base: position 5,894 of record CAZAVT010000127.1, read on the forward strand.
ATTTTCCATCACATGCCGAGCGAGTCCTCGCCAAAGCGCCTGCGCCTGTCGCTGCTCGGGGGTCATTTCTGCAGCAGCCTCAGGTGAAGTCGTGCTGGTACGCTCCCCCAAACCCGAAAGATTGAGTCGTGGCGCTGATGGGGTTCGGGCGACCGCCCGGCTGCCGCACATCGGGCATTCGATCAGCGACGCAGAGCACTGATCCTCAAATGCCTTTTCGGAAGCAAACCACCCCTCGAACCGATGGTCGAGCTCGCAAACAAGATCAAAAACCTTCATTGTGTTCAGCTCTCTCCCTGATTCTCATTTTATGCCTATCGCGCGATGAAAGAGCCAATCGTCCTTACCGTTGACGAGGTGGTGACCGGTGTGAATCCGATCGACGCCATCCTCGACGCGAGGAGCCCTTCAGAGCATGCCATCGATCGATTGCCTGGTGCAATCAATACGCCCGTGCTCGATGACCAAGAGCGGGCTGCTGTGGGCACGCTTTACAAGCAGGCGTCTGGATTTGAAGCCAAAAGGGTTGGAGCGGCAATGGTGGCCCGCAATATCGCTCGACTCCTGGACGGCCCGCTCGGCCAACAGGGTCGAGACTGGCGTCCCTTGGTCTACTGCTGGCGCGGCGGCAATCGCTCCGGGTCGCTCGCCACTGTTCTGACCCGCGTTGGCTGGGCCTGCTACGTGCTTGCCGGCGGATACAAGGCATTCAGGGCGAGGGTCATCGAAGACCTCGCGACGCTGCCCTTGCAGTTCCAGTTTGTTGTCCTTGCGGGACGCACCGGTAGCGGCAAGAGCCAGCTGCTGACAGAGCTCAGGCAGCGTGGCGAACAGGTCCTCGACCTCGAAACACTCGCCGAGCATCGCGGTTCGGTACTCGGTGCCTTCGAAAACAAGCCTCAGCCCTCGCAACGACAATTCGAATCACGACTCTGGGACGTGCTACGACGTCTTGATGCCAGTCGTCCCGTTTGGGTCGAATCGGAAAGTCGCAGAATCGGAACCTGCCATCAGCCGGATGCGCTCATCAGCGCGATTCGCCAGTCGCGCTGCGTGGTCATTGAGGCCACTCGAGCGCTGCGAGCCGACCTGCTGCTCGCCCAATATCAGCACTTCGTTGCCAATCCAGAATCCTTGTACCAGAGGCTGGACCGACTGAGGGCGCTCCATGGCAGCGATCAATTGGCGGCTTGGCGTGAGGCGATTGAGGCAGCGCGCTGGCCCGAGTTCGTCGAATCGCTTCTCGAGAGGCACTACGACCCCGCCTATGACCGTTCGATGCGGACCAATTTCGTCCGATTGGCGCAGGCGCCCTCGGTCTCCTTGACCGCAGCCGATCCTGCCGCCCTCTCGCGCACCGCAAGTGCCCTGATCGATCTGCGAAAGTCGATGGCGGCGTCTTGAACGAACGCTGATCGTCAATCGGCACGCCAAGGCGTCATTGATTCACTGAATCAGCGCTGCGCGGGAGCGATCCTCGAGAGTGAGCGCACGACCTCGGCCTGTGCCTTACGTGATTCGAGGTAATCGCGCAATTCCTGCTCTGCTCCCGCCCGCTCGACCGCTTCGCTGGTCGACGCACGCAGGCCCTTGAGGATCTCCTCGTCGGCCTCGATCACGCGGGTGAACTGATACACCGCGTACCCTCCGTCACCCAAGTCGACGCCAACGACCATCGGCAAGCCCTGTGACGGCGACTTGAAGATCGCCTCGACCGCAGCCTGCGGAACCGAGCTCTGTTCGACCCGCGACAGGACTTGCGGCTCGGACAGGTTCGCCTCAGGCGGAGCTGGACTGTCGGTTCGTCCTGACTTCAAGGCCGCCACGTGCTCCTTCAATCCTGCGAGCAGCTTCTCGCCCTGTGCGCGAGCCAGCTTGAGTGCCTCGGCGCGCGTGGCGGCTGCCTGCACCTCTTCACGAACCTCCTCGAAACTGCGCTGCCGCGCAGGCTGATGAGCAGTCACGCGAGCCGTGATGATCCGCCCACCCTGCTCGACGGCTTCGATATTACGTCGATCACGGATCGATTCGGTCGAGAAGAGTGCGCTGAGCACCTTGGGGTGATTGAGTGGGTGATCCCTGCCCAGTTCTGGGGACCCACCCCGCGGTAAGGCCTCCTGCACCCTTACCGGGGTACCGAAACGCTTGGACAGTGGGTCGAGCGTGTCGGGTTGTTCAAAGGCGGTATTGGTGAACGCCTCGGCGTTCTCCGCGAACTTGCGAGCCGCGATCGTTCGACGAATCTCGGTTTCGATCTCCCCCTTGACCTCGTCCAGCGGGCGAATACGTGCCTCCCGGATACCGGTCAGCCGAACGATATGCAGGCCAAACTCGGTCTCGATGGGACCACGTGTCTCGCCGGGCTTCATCTCGAAGGTGGCATCGGCAAAGGGCTTCACCATCAGATCCCGCGTGAAGTAGCCGAGATCGCCGCCCTGTGTTGCTGAGCCAGGATCCTCGGAGCGTGTGCGCGCCAACTCTGAAAAATCAGCGCCAGCAATCAATTGGTCCAGCAGCTGCTGCACGCGCTGTCGCACGGCACCGCGCTCCGCGTCGTTCGCCTTGGGATCCAGACGCAGCAGAATATGAGCAGCGCTTCGCTCTTCACTCGTGGCGTAGCGCTTTTGGTTCTGCGCATAGAAGCTCGAAACTTCCTCTGGCTTGACCTCGACGTTGGCCGCAAGCGTCTCTCCGTCAAGCACAACATACTGGACGGCAACGGTCTCGGGTTGCTGATATTTGCTCTGGCTCTGCTCATAGAAAGCCTTGAGCGCCTCGTCGCTCAAGCGGATGTCATTGGTGAGGCGGGCCGGATCGAATCGCTGTTCGCGCACTTCCCGCTTCTCACCTAAGGCCCGCAGCACGCGGTCCATGACGGGCGCTGGAACCCAGGCGGAATCCTGTACTGCATTGGGCAGGGCCTGCATGGCCAGATCGCGACGCAGCTCGAATTCAAAACCCGCTTCGCTACGGCCACGCGCGGCGACCAGGCTTCGATAACGCGCCATATCGAATCGACCATCTTCACCGATCAGCCCCGGGATCGCCACGATGGCCTCTCGAAGCCGCGCGTCGCTCACCACAATTCGGCTGTCGCGGGCATGCTGCGCCATCACGCGCTGGGCAATCAAGTTCTCGAGCACCTGGGCTCGCAACTGCGGCGTGTCGAGCATCCGCGGATCGATCGAACCGCCAAACATCTGCCTCATGCGCTCGAGCTGCTCTCGGTGCGACTCATCGAACTCGGCGCGCTGGATCGGCTCGCCATTGACCTTGGCGACTTCAGTCCCAGCGGAAAAGAAACGGTCGTAGCCCTGAATCCCGAAAAACGCGAAGGCCGGAAAAACAAGCAGGATCAGGACGAAGAGCAGGACTCGCTGATGCTTACGAACCGAATCAAACATGCTGGGATCCTGCGGGGGGAACACCTAAAAAAAGAGGGCGAACTCTCGTTCGCCCTCTGGTCTGGCGGAGT